>NZ_OY782853.1:0-300000 GCF_963678425.1 uncultured Bacteroides sp. | reverse complement strand
AGCCCGTTTTGAGCTGGGAGAAATGGACGATCCTTCTTTGGTGCCATGGATGCAACTGAAAGATGAAGTTGTTAATAGTCCTGAGCATCAGCAACTGGCACTTAAAATGGCTCGCGAAAGTATGACTTTGCTGCAGAATAAAGATAACCTGCTGCCATTATCAAAGAACCTGAAAGTAGCAGTGATGGGACCAAATGCAACCGACTCTGTTGCCATGTGGGCAAATTATAACGGACTTCCATATCATACTACCACTATTCTGGAAGGCATAAAAAATAAGATTGGAGCGGACAAGGTAACTTACGTTCAAGGCTGCGGTTATACACAGAATGTTGCGCTGAACAGCTTGTTTGATCAGTGCGCATTAAACGGGAAGTCTGGTTTTGAATCCACTTATTGGGGTAATACTGATTTTAGTGGAGAACCAATAGCCAATGACTGGCTTACCACTCCGCTTAATTTCTCAGCAGCTGGTGGAACAGTGTTTGCCCGTGGGGTTCCATTGAATAATTTCTCTGCCCGCTATCATTCAGTTTTTACTCCCAAGGAATCGGGCGACGTTGCCTTTTATATGAACTTAAACGGTTCTTATACGCTATTCATTGACGGAGTACAGCAAGGAAAAGGCAGAAGCATCGGTTTGCCTACGAATGTTCTCTCATTGAAAGCAGAAGCAGGAAAATCGTATGACATACGTTTGGATTATAGTGTCCGTTATGACGGAACCCTGAACTTTGATTTTGGGAAAGAGGTGAATCTTGACTTTACCAAAACGATTGCCGATGTGAAAGATGCCGATGTGGTTGTCTTTGTGGGCGGTATTTCTCCCAAACTGGAAGGAGAGGAGATGGCAGTAAAAGCTGATGGTTTTAAAGGGGGTGACCGTACAAATATTGAGTTGCCGGCTGTTCAGAGGGAACTACTTCAGCAACTATCTAATGCCGGTAAAAAGGTAGTGTTTGTAAACTGCTCCGGTTCAGCTATGGGATTAGTACCCGAGACAAAGAGTTGCGAAGCCATCCTGCAAGCCTGGTATCCCGGACAAGTAGCCGGTACTGCCGTTGCCGATGTTTTGTTTGGTGATTACAATCCCGCCGGACGTCTGCCCATTACCTTCTATAAGAACGTAGAACAACTTCCCGACTTTGAAAATTATAATATGAAAGGACGTACCTATCGTTATTTCAAAGGAGAAGCTCTCTTCCCGTTTGGTTACGGACTTAGTTACACCACTTTTGGTTATGGAGATGCCAAGCTGGCTAAATATATAGTAAAAGCAGGTAATTCAATAGAACTGACTGTCCCGATTAGCAACACCGGCAAACGAGAAGGCGAAGAAGTAATACAGGTTTATCTAAGTCGTCCGGGGGATGTTGATGGCCCAACTAAAACACTACGTGCATTCCGCCGTGTCTCTTTAAAGGCTGGTGAAAAGCAACAAGTAAATATAAAGCTTACGGCTGATGATTTGCAATGGTTTGATACAAAATCAAACACAATGAGGTGCTTGCCGGGAGAATGTAGACTATACTACGGAAGTAGCTCTGCTGAAAAGGATTTGAAGGTGATGCGGTTTAGTATGAATTAAATGCCGCCATTCATTTATAACAAAGAACGGGAAGACATAATTGTCTTCCCGTTCTTTGTTATAAATGATTTCGATTAGAATCGTCTTTTATTGTATCCGCCTCCGTTTTCGCCGCGGTTATTATTGTAACCGCTGTTGCTTCTTTCTGTTTTTGGACGAGCAACGGTTACGTTGATAGTCTTACCTTCAAATTCAGTTTCATTTAATTTTGAAATAGCATTCTGACCTTCTGTGTCATCAGACATTTCAACAAAGGCAAAACCGCGAGATTTTCCAGTCTCTCTGTCTTTGATAATATTAACCGAAGTTACTTCACCATATTCTGCAAATAATTCCTGTAAGCTCTCACCTGTTGTGTTGTAGCTTAGACTTGATACATAAATGTTCATTTGTTCTTTTTATTACTAGTTATTGTTCTTGGTTATTCTTGTTTGCAAGACTGATCTTAACGGCACTAGTGCCTTTCAGATCACGTTCCAGCTCAAATGTAACCATATTTCCTTTTGCTATAGATGCCGGAGCATTGCTGATATGGAAAAAATACTTTTCCATACTGCCTGTTCGTTTAATGAAGCCAAATCCTTTTTCCTGATTGAAATGCTCCACCTGGCCTGATAGTACAGTTTCTTCTACTATATCCTCTTGCTTTGGAGTAGAAACGGCAATATCTTCAATATTAATTTCTTGTTTGTTTTCGGGGTCTGGTGGAGTACTGGTAATCATCCCATTCTCATCCACGTAAGCTATCATATCTTCGAATGATCCACTACCCCCATTTGCTTTGCGTTCTTCTTTCCGTTTTAGCTTTTCTTGTCTTTTCTGCTCTTTCTTCTTTTCTAAATCTTTTTTGTTAAATGAATTTGGTTTTGCCATTTATTATTGCTTTTATTATTCTGATACTGATCTGTATTTAGTTTTTTTGTTTTCCTGAAAATGTGAATATCCAGATCTATGACACCTTGAATAAGAGGCAACAATCTTTTAATAAATAATGATCTTGCTAATTAGTAAAAGTATGTCATTATAAGTGTGTTTTGCACTTATGTAACTTGTTAAAACTCTAAACAAGTAGATTGATTTTGATGTCGATTTTGACGATGAGAATACTCTACATATAATTGTGGAGCAAGGCATTGTTAAAAGGATACAATACAAACTTGATTGCTCAAGGAACAAAAATACAAAATAAAATTGAGTATTTGTTGAACTCAGACAATTATTCTTTTATATTTTGTTTTTTTGCTTCTGTGTGAATGTAAAATTTTGAATCCCAAACCTTTAGTAATGCTTCTCTTTCCGCGTAAAAGATACGTGCTTTAGGTGCACCCTTAAACTCAATAAGTCCTAATTTTGATAAAGAACTTAAGTATCGTTTGACTGTTGGAATGCTTTTTTCTAATCGTAGAGCTATTTCAGTGGCATTTAATCCTGATTGCTCTTTCAATAAATTAATTACCCTTCTTTCGTTCTCATTTACTGTATCATTTTTGATACTGATGCTTCTTTTGAACACCGCCGTAAACATTCCATCCGTATGAAACTCTGGGAGACTGCAAAACTGACCTGAATAAGGCTGATTCTTTTTAAATAATTAAGGACGCTGGATGTATATTTTATACATATATTTATAACCCCACGATTTTGTACTGGCAGATACTGATTATTAAACAGTTAGCCATTACAAATAAAATACCTGGACAAATGATTCAGTTATAAGTTGCCCTTTTTTTGGCAGTGTTTTTTGCATTTTGGTGCCTGTTGTCCATTGTATTTACGATTAAAGTCACTCATACACTCTTTTTAATAGTAGTTTTAAGTTAATGCTTGTTGCAATTATTTTGTGGGTTTGCTTTTATAAACTGATAATTCATTATTTTTGCAAACCAAGGTTTAAATGCTCTGAAACTACTTGCTGGAAGGCTTTAAATGTCTTGAGACTTTTTGAAAACGTCAAGACTTATTCTTCAACATCACTTGAGGCTTTCAGAGAGATTATCCGGCAACTATTCTTAATCGTCTTTTTTGAAAAATCATTGGTGTATCATCCAGATTTATTCTCCAATGATTTTTATTTATTGAAGAATGGTTTTTATTTATTGGCCAATAAAATCAGATAATTCAGCAATTTTTATGGGACTGGGATTGCCTTTTTCTTTTTCAAGATGCAAAAATAATGATTTTAGCTAAAGATTGATTGATGTGAAAAAGACGACAGAAAAGAAAAAAGCACCTAAACAATAAAGTTTAAGTGCTTCTGCAAGGTGGTGCCACCAGGAATCGAACCGGGGACACAAGGATTTTCAGTCCTTTGCTCTACCAACTGAGCTATGGCACCTTTTGTGATTGCGGGTGCAAAGATAGATATATTTTTGGAATTACCAACATCTTTTGTTTTTTTTTCTGCAAAAGATTAGATAATTCAAATTTTTGCTTTACTTTTGCACTCGTTAAATAAACGGAGTGTAGCGCAGTTGGTAGCGTACTACGTTCGGGACGTAGAGGTCGGGCGTTCGAATCGCCTCACTCCGACAAAGCGATGAATGGTGAAAATCATTTGTCGCTTTTGTCTTTTTATTACTTCTGACTAATTACCTTGATTACTTTGCAGGGATTACCGTATGCCAGCACACCCGCAGGAATGTCTTTTGTAACCACACTGCCTGCACCAATTACTGAACCTTCGCCTATGGTAACACCGGGAAGAACCGTTACGTTGCCGCACAGCCAACAGTTATCACTGATAACAACAGGCTTGGTATACATAAAACCCTGGCTCCTTTCTTCGTAGTCAAGTGAGTGCACCACGGTATAGATAGAGCAGTTAGGACCGATGAAACAGTGATTCCCAATTTTTACAAGTGCTTCATCGAGCACTACTAAATTGAAGTTGATAACAGTGTCGTTTCCAATTTCTATATTACCGAAATCTATATGTATGGGGCTGTTGGGAAGAACATTACGTCCCACTTTTTGTAGAAATTCTTCCAGAATCTGCCGTTTGCGGGCTTTGTCAGATGGTGGTGTCTGATTATACTGGAAACAAAGATCTTGTCCTCGTTCCAATGGTGGCACAAATTCCGGGTTGAAGCCCCAATAAACTTCACCGGCAGCCATTTTTTCTATGTCTGTCATTGTCTTTTCCTAAAAAATTAAGCACCAAATTTAATATAAAGGATCTGTTCTTTCAAATTATAGGTGTAAATTAGAATACAAATAGCCATATTTTAGAATTTAGAAGATAATTAAAGCAGAGAATTGCGATCATTGTAAATGATATGATTTTCTCAAAAAGCGGCTTTTACAATGATCTGTTTAGGCTGCTTTTTTTGCTATTTATCAGAAAAAACACATTTCATACATTACTCCCTCACTGTTTTTGTTATCTTACCAATTATTAATTAAATATACCGTGATGGATGCCGTTTTATTCATCACTGAACCGTAACGAAAAAGTTTCATCCGTCACGGTTTTAAATTCTATTGACATAGTTTCGTTCTTTTTTTTATGTTAACTATCCATTTGCTGGATGAAACATTTTTTCTCTTTATCGTAAGCGTCTCTGCGATACCCTATAGAATATTTTCTGGGCTTATAGTAGGTTTATTCTTTTGTCCAGGAATTCGGAAGTAGTTTCTGATAAACTTCATCGGATGCATTGGGATTGATATAAGCCATCCGGTTTAATATATCCGTAAAGTATTCGAACGTGTTTATTCCATTTAGCCTGCATGAGCAAGCCAGTGAGTAAAGCAGTGCTGTTCTCTTTGCTCCGTCGTGGCTTCCGCAAAACAGAGAGTTCTTCCTGCTTAAGCTTATGTACCTCATGTATCGTTCTATGGCATTATTATCAAGGGCATATTCTGGTCTGTCTATATAATTGCACAATGCGTCATACTCGTTCAGGGTATAATTAATCGCCTTCGAGAGTGGGCTCTTTGGAAGCATGGAAGGATTGGATTGTATTTTTAAGAGTTTTCTTTTGAGTTCCTTTAATATGGGTGGGGCATACTTTTTTCTGTATTCTAATATCCTGTCGGGTTTCCAGTGCTTCCCTATTTTATGCTCTTTCCTATAAAGCTTATTGATCACATCTATTATTTGAGTGGCATCCTTATCTGCTTCAATATCCAGGAACTTACGCTTGCAGTGTTGAAAGCAGGAAAGTCTTATTATATCGGGATATTCATCAGTTTCAAGGATTTTATAATCTATAAGTCCGTCCGATTGGATGGCTCCTTTGTACTCTTCCCCGATATAATTGGTCAGAACTTCGCGTGAGCGGGAACCCTTTTCATAAAAGTATTGTATGAGTTTCTTTTGATTTGCAAGAGCTGCCCATATATAGCCTTTGCGAACACCTTTCCCTTTTTCGTTTTTCTCTGGAGTCAGTACGGTATAGTAGCTTTCATCCATACAAAGGTAACTGTCCTCAAGAATCGTTTTTCTTAAGACTTCATCCAAACGATCCAGCATCCAGGCGGATTTCTTAATCAGGGAGTGAGCTGTAGCTTTGTTCAATTCAAATCCCTGCTCGCCAAACAATTTGATGATTCGTTCAACGGGCATGGAGTAAATGTATCTGAGTTGTAGTATTCCAGCCATGAAAGAACCGTCGTAGTTAGAGTTCTGCAGCGGAGTTCTTGGCGCTTTTGCGGTATACATCTTCTCATTAAACAAACAGTTGTACTGTCGGTAGATGTGTTTGACAAACTGAGGTGGGATGTATTCATACCGGATAGAATCCACATAACTAATGATTTTGGATTTTTCCTTATCAAAGCCGGGATCATTGGGGTAAACCTCATCAATAATGGTTTTCAGATCAAAATACTCTTTACGTTTGGCGTTGTTGTTACCACGTTCTTTCAGTGACGGACGAGGCTTTTCTTCCACTTTATCCTCCTCTTTGATTTGAGGAACTATCTTTTCTGATTTGTTGGACAAGAGTTTGCCCAGTCCCCGGTTCTTACCGGTCAGCACTTGTATGTCGCCTTTCTTCTGAAGAAGGGATTCTTCCAATGAACGGACCGTATCGGTTAGAATAGCAGTCTGTACAGATAGCCTTTCTATCTGCGCAGACTGCTGCTGAAGTTGTGCAGACTGCTGCCTATTTTGCTCCAGCAGAACCATTTCTCTTTCGGAAGAAAGTCAGAGCTGATCTTCTAATAGTTCAACAATCCGTTTGTAATTCATGCCTTAAAGGTACGAATAATTGTTAGGATTACCAAGAAAAATAAAGGTTATTACTTATCTATATATTTGTATATCAACGTATTAAATCTGCATAGAATCGTTTCCTGTACTTTACGGAACGGATGCAGACGCCCTCCATTATCAGAACGAACGTCGTCCATTTCATCTCATACTGACCACTGGAAGGATTAAAACGGGGTATCTCAAAAGTGCCTCTTTCAAGTTTCTTCTGATATAAAACAAAACCTCCGTTCTCCCAGTGTAGGATCTTGATTGACTCTCTGTTCTTACCTACAAACAGAAAAACCTCTCCCGATAGCGGGTTCCGTTTCATGTCTGACTTTACCAACTGGTACAAAGAGTAGATACCTTTTCGCATGTCCACATAGTGAGGACAGAGAAAGTAGCTCATGGATTCTGTAAGTGCAAACATACTATTAATGGGTATTATATGAAAGAATAAATTTATTAAGATCTTCCTGGGTTATCTCTTTAATCGAAACAATCACTCCGTCCGGGAAAGTGATATTCACTCCTTTCACGCATGAATAAGTGTTCTTACGGATGTCTTCTTTTTGAACTCCCGCTGTCTGAAAAGATAGAGGATAAATCCGTTGCCCTGATTCTGTTTGGACAACCGGAAAATCTGAAGGAGAATCAGAATGCACAGTGATTTCTCTTTTCAACTGGGCTACAGTAATTGAATTTCTGGACATCCAGAGTTGAATACCCTTATAATTTATATGATGTGTTTTACAGTAATCATGCAAAGTAATAAGACTGACACTAATTTCCTGCTTGTAGCCTTCTATCGTTTTTGTGTATAGTTCGGATGATTTCATCTTTCTTCTTTTTTGGAAGACAAAGATAAAAGGCTAAATCATCACGGACAAGATGGTATCGCGGAGACGCTTACTCTTTATCGTCTTATCGTTCTAAATTACATTGTCCCAAAATCGTAAAAAATGACTCGAAACCGTGATGGATGCACCCAAAAAGTGGGAGATGAGTGAGGGATAAAAACGCTACCATCACGGATAAGGTATTGGCATTTAATATGTTACAAGAATCGTGACGGAGTGATGCTTGGTTCCCGCTTTTTTGTAGAATTTGCAAAAAACACAAAGTAAAAACATCCCGCCTGATTTTTTTTTAATGTAACCGGATGTTGCTCAATGTCCGGTTACGTTTCAAAAAAAACTATAGAGCAATTTCTTCCCGGTTATTCGCCAATGATTTTCAACCATTCACCGATGAATTTCAATCATTCACCAATGGATTTTATTTAATGGTGAATGGATTTCTATTGTCGTTTTAAAACATTCTATTCGTCACGTTGTTATAATTTTTAATACCGGAATTATGGAAATGTCTTTGTCTTAGATGTTTAAATACTAGAATGATGAAATTTACTCCTGAAAAATATTCCATTACTGATGAGCGGATGAAGCCGTTTATCGATCCTGCAGAAATATGGGGTTATCTTAATAATACCATCTCGTCAAAAGAAAGAGTCCGCGAGATAATAGCCAAATCGCTTGCAAAGCAAAGGTTGAATCTCGAAGAAGTCGCTTGTCTTGTAAATGCCAATAGTCCTGAATTGATTGAAGAAATCAAGGAAGGTGCAAAAACGCTTAAACGGACAATCTATGGAAACAGAATTGTGTTGTTTGCACCACTATATATTGGCAATAAATGTACTAATGATTGTCTTTATTGTGGTTTCAGAATATCAAATAAAGATGCTATACGGAAAACTCTGACCGATGAGGAACTTGTAAAAGAGATAGAGTCACTGGAAGACAAAGGACAGAAAAGGTTGATTCTTGTTTATGGTGAGCATCCGGAATATAGCCCTGAGTATATTGCCCATACTGTAAAGATAGCGTACGGAGTAAAAAAGGGGAAGGGAGAAATAAGGAGAGTGAATATCAATGCCGCACCTCTTGATGTTGAAGGATTTAAGGTTGTGAAGGCTGCCGGAATAGGAACCTATCAGATATTTCAGGAGACTTATCACCCCGAAGCTTATAAGATTTATCATCAACGTGGCAGGAAGGCTGATTACGGTTACAGGCTTACGGCTTTGGACAGAGCGCAGGAGGCTGGAATAGATGATGTGGGAATCGGAGCTTTGTTTGGCTTGTATGACTGGCGCTTTGAAGTGCTGGCACTGGTTCGTCACACCAATCATCTGGAGGCTTGTTATAATGTGGGGCCGCACACCATCTCTTTCCCCAGAGTAAAGGATGCATCAGGACAGAATCTGAAGACTGGCTACTTTGTAAGCGATACCGATTTTACAAAACTGGTTGCAATTTTGCGGTTGTCTGTGCCTTATACCGGAATGATACTTACGGCAAGAGAACCAGCCCGGCTCAGAGATGAAATAATTCAGTTCGGAGTTTCACAGATTGATGGGGGCACCAATATTGAAATAGGTAGTTATGCAGAATCAACTGCTAAAAAGAATCTGAACAGAGGCCAGTTTCAGATAAACGATGACAGGCCGCTGAATGAGATAATTGATGAATTGCTGGATCAGAACATGATTCCCTCTTTTTGCACGGCTTGTTACCGGCTTGGCAGAACGGGTGAGCATTTCATGGAATTCTCCGTTCCGGGATTCATCAAGCGCTATTGTACACCCAATGCCATTCTTACTCTGGCGGAGTATCTGATTGATTATGCGCCTGAGCATACTGCCGATAAAGGATGGAAGGTTATCAATTCAACAATTGATAAAATGGACGATGAGAAGATGAAAATATCTATCCACGAGAAAATCATGCAATTAAAATCAGGAAGAAGAGATTTATATTACTAATTCAAATAGATTATGGGCAGGGATTTAAAACCACACATCGGAATTTTTGGGCGGAGAAATGTCGGCAAGAGCTCATTCATTAATGCCCTTACAGGAATGGAAGTTGCCATTGTGTCTGAAGTTGCAGGCACAACAACCGACCCTGTAAAAAAGTCAATGGAAATATTAGGCGTCGGGCCTTCCATCATTATTGATACTGCAGGTATTGATGACAGTGGAGAGCTTGGTGAAAAAAGAATTGCAAAAACATTGGATGTTATCAAGCAGATAGACTGTGCAGTGTTACTTATTGCTGAGAATACGTTTGATGAGTTTGACGAAATGCTGATCCGGAAATTTAGCAGATATAATATTCCCTGTCTGATTGTGCATAACAAAACCGATGTTGAACCTTTGGTAAATAGTACAATCAAAGAAATTCAGCAGTATACAAATACTCCGATTGTAGAGTTTAGCGCAAAGACAAATTCCAATATGGACTGTGTTATTGAAACGCTCAAAAGCATCATCCCCGAAACGGCTTATCAGAATCCATCTTTATTGAAAGGAATTATCAGCCGTGGTGATATTGTTCTGCTTATTACTTCTACAGATTCGGAAGCCCCTGAAGGACGACTGATTCTACCTGAGGTAATGGCTATTCGTGATGTGCTCGATAATGGGGCCATTAATATTGTGGTAGAAAAAACAGAACTGGAATTATTTCTACAAAACACCTCTCTCAGACCTAAATTGGTTATTACTGACAGTCAGGCTTTCAAGTTGGTAAACAAGATTATCCCTTCCGATATTCCGCTAACCGGATTTAGCGTTGCTTTTGCCCACATGCGCGGGCCTTTCAATGAATATGTGAAAGGGGTGAAAAAGATTTCAAGCTTGAAAGACGGTGACAGGATATTGATTCTGGAATCGTGCACTCATCAGGTGAGCTGTGACGATATCGGGCGATTTAAGATTCCCCGTTGGCTGAAAGAGTTTACTCATAAGCAACTGGAATTTGATGTGGTTACTGGTCTGGATGAAATTAAAAATACGGTAACGGATTATGCATTAATCATTCAATGTGGTAGTTGCATGATAACCCGGAAACAGGTTTTCAGCCGCCTGTCTGATGCCATTGAAGCAGGTGTCCCAGTTACTAACTATGGATTAACCATTGCCTGGATAAATGGAATTTTTGACAGGGCTATTGCTCCTTTTATGAGTTGATGTATGATAACGGTGAACGAAATGTTAAATCAGCAGGAACTCTCAAAGCAGGATGTTATTCGTTTACTTTCTATTACAGATAAAGGTGACCATGATCAGTTGATAAGAAAAGCCTATTCAATAAAAGAAAGTACGATTGGCAAGAGGGTATTTCTGAGGGGGTTAATTGAGTTTTCCAATTATTGTAGAAAAAACTGTTATTATTGTGGCATAAGAAGGGAGAATTCTAAAGTATCAAGATATTCAATGACTGATGAAGAAATTCTTGAGGTTGTTGATTTTGCACAGAGAAAGCTGCTTACAGGAATCGTTCTCCAGTCAGGAGAATTAATCAGCGTGGATTTTATAAAAAGAATAACAGCACTAATAACTAAAATTAAAAAAGCTACTAACCCTGAATTTCGTATTACGCTCTCTCTTGGTGAGCAATCATTAGAAACATATCAAAGATGGTTTGATGCGGGTGCCCAAAGGTATTTGCTGAGGATTGAAACCAGTAGCGAAGATCTTTATAAAAAAATACATCCAGTTGATGATTTACATCGTTTTAAGGTACGTCTGAAATGTCTCGAAAATATTCAGAAGGCTGGCTATATGACAGGTACCGGAGTGATGATTGGTCTGCCTTTTCAAACAATTGAGAACCTTACAGACGATTTATTGTTTATAAAAGAAAGGAATATTGATATGGTGGGTATGGGGCCGTATCTTGAACATGCTGATACGCCATTGTACAATCATAAAGATTTACTGATGCCTGCAATGGAACGGTTTAATTTATCCATTCGCATGATTGCTGTTTTAAGAATCATGATGCCGGATATAAACATTGCATCGACAACAGCTCTTCAGTCAATTGTTCCTTTGGGGAGGGAGGCTGGACTGAAAGCCGGTGCAAATGTTATGATGCCTAACCTCACACCGCTAAAATACAGAAGCAGCTATCTTCTTTATGATAACAAAGCATGTATTAATGAAGATACTGATGATTGTCTGAACTTTCTCGAAAAGAGAATTAGAATGATTGGCGAAGAAATTGCGTACAATGATTATGGCGATTCAATACATTTTATTAAAAGGAAATAAATATAATAATCCAGATGTTAACCGAAGACCAAACATGCAATGTTCACATGCTGACAGAGGAAGAAAAATATAATCTTCTTAAAAATGTGATTGACGATTACGATCGGAAAGAGAGTAATCTGATTCAGATCTTGCATATGGCGCAGGCCATATTTGGTTTCCTTCCTGCTGAAGTGCAGAGCTTTATAGCCGACGAAATGGAACTGTCTGTTTCGAAGATAAACAGCGTTTTAACGTTTTACTCTTTTTTTTCAACTAAGCCAAAGGGGGAATATACTATTTCTGTATGTTTGGGAACGGCTTGCTATGTTCGTGGAGGTAAGGAGGTACTGAACAGACTGAAAGATGAATTGGGCATAGATGTGGGCGAAACTACCGACGACAGGAAGTATTCGCTTACTGTAATGCGCTGTATTGGTTCCTGCGGTCTTGCGCCGGCAATGACCATCAATGGCAAGGTTTATAAACAAGTGAATCCAAACAGAATTAAGCGAATTCTGGGGATGTTGAAATAGGTTAGGAAAACTCTAATCAAAAAAACTATGAAAATCAATACACTCACTGACTTGGAAGCGATAAGAAATGATTTTCTGAATAAAGAAAAGACATTTCAGTTCACTGCTCATATTTGTTATGGGGCGGGGTGTATTTCCTCTGATTGCAAGAAATTTAAGGAAGCTTTTGAACAGGCATTGGAACATGAACATCTTCAGCCGAAAGTAAGGATAAACCTGACAGGGTGTATGGGCGCTTGTACACTGGGACCAACCTTGATCATAAATCCGGGCAATACATTATATTGCAACCTTAATCCGGCATGCGCTTCACAGATTGTAAACGAGCATATCAAAGAAGGGAGAATAGCTGAGAAATATTGTTATAAAAATCGCGAAACAGGCGAGATTATACCTAACTTAAATAATATCCCGTTTTTTAAACATCAGAAAAAGATTGTACTTCAAAAATGCGGAATCATTGACTATGCTTCTGTGGATGAGTATATCGCTCATGATGGATATTTTGCATTGGCCAAAGCCCTTACGATGACTTCAACTGAAATAATTGACGAAATCAAAAAATCTGGGTTGCGTGGCCGTGGCGGCGCTGGATTCCCGACTGGCGTAAAATGGGAAATGGCCAACAAAGAAAAAAGTGATCAGAAATATCTTATCTGTAATGCCGATGAAGGAGATCCGGGGGCATTCATGGATCGCAGCTTGATTGAAGGAGATGCCCATTCGGTAATCGAAGGTATGTTGATTGCCGGATATGCCATTGACGCTTCCAAAGGAGTAGTTTATATCCGGGCTGAATATCCGATTGCGATTAAAAGACTTACAATAGCTATTAAGTCAGCCCGTGAACTTGGGCTCCTTGGGGTTAATATTCTTGGAAGTAGTTTTAGTTTTGATATTGAGATAAGAATTGGAGCCGGAGCCTTTGTTTGTGGAGAAGAAACTGCATTGATGGAATCAGTGGAAGGAAGGAGGGGAGAACCCCGGCAAAAGCCACCATTCCCTGTACAAAGCGGTTTGTTTGGGAAGCCTACGGTAATCAATAATGTAGAAACACTGGGTAATATAGCCCAAATCATATTAAAAGGGGCAGGATGGTTTTCATCCATTGGAACTGAGAAAAGTAAAGGAACAAAGGTATTTGCGCTTGCCGGAGCTATTGTTCACAAGGGATTGGTCGAAGTTCCTATGGGCACAACCCTTGGTGAGATACTTTTTGATGTGGGTGGAGGAATTCCAAGAGGAAAATTATTCAAAATGGCCCAGACCGGAGGTCCGTCGGGTGGTTGCCTAACGGCCGAACATCTAAATACTCCGATTGATTACGAATCTCTGACCCGGCTTGGTGCCATTATGGGGTCAGGTGGTTTGATCTGTACCGATGAGGATACGTGCATGGTTGATATGGCGCGGTTCTTTATGGACTTTGTCCAGGATGAATCGTGCGGGAAATGTGTTCCATGTCGTATCGGTACAAAACGGATGCTGGAAATTCTGGAACGGATTACCTGTGGAGAAGGAAAAGAAGGCGATGTGGAACTGCTCATTGAATTGGGGAATGCAATTAAGGATTCTGCAATTTGTGGTTTAGGTCAGACGGCTCCTAATCCGGTACTTAGTACCATTAAGTATTTCAGGCAAGAATATGACGAGCATATCAGCCATCAGTATTGCCGTGCGGGTGTTTGCGGCAATCTATTCCTTGCTCCTTGCCAGAATGCTTGCCCTGCAAAAGTTAATGTACCTGGTTATCTTGCCTTGATTGCTGCAGGCAGGGTGCGTGATGCCTATAACCTGATTCGTCAGGAAAACCCGTTTCCATCTGTTTGCGGTAGGGTTTGTACTCATCCCTGCGAGAGCAAATGCCGCCGTGCTCAGATTGACGAACCAATAGCCATAGCTGATTTAAAACGTTATGCAGCCGATTATGTGCTTAATTCGGGTGAACCGTTGGTGAACCTTAATTTTCCAAAAAACGGAAAATCGGTGGGTATCATTGGTGCCGGCCCATCCGGTCTTACCTGTGGATATTTCCTGGCAAGACTTGGTTATACGGTTGATATCTATGAGGAGAAAAGTGTTGCAGGAGGAATACTGGCTTATGGAATTCCGGAGTATAGGTTGCCAAAAGAAGAATTAAGAAAGGAAATTGATTCAATTATTCAGTCGGGAATAAATGTCATTTATAACACGAAGGTTGGAAAAGACATCATGTTCAATGAGCTGAAATCAAAATATGATGCGGTATATATTGCAACCGGCACGCAGCTTTCCCGAAATATAGGCATTGAAGGAGAGGATAAAAGTGGGGTATACCACGGACTTGATTTCCTGACAGACATTACTCTGAATAAAAAGGTCAAGGTTAAAGGTATCGTTGCCGTGATTGGTGGTGGAAATACAGCCATTGACGCTGCAAGATCAGCCCTTCGTCTTGGTGCAAAAGAGGTGCATATTCTTTATAGAAGGAAAATGGAAGAGATGCCTGCCGATAAAAGAGAAATTGCAGACGCGATAGAAGAAGGAGTAATCGTGCATGAGCTGGTCGCTCCGGTTCGTTTTCTCGGAGAGGGCAAAGTTACAGGAATCGAATGTGTAAAAATGATGCCCGTAAAGTTTGGAAAAGACGGACGGCGAATACCGATAGAGGTGCTCAACTCTAAGTTTATGATGGATATAGATATGGCCATTCCGGCAGTGAGCCAGTATTCCGACTTGCCTTTTATTCCAAAAGGAGAAGTAGGAATTACCGATTGGGGAGCATTTATCGTTGATCAGGAAACGCAGATGACCACGCAACCCGGAATTTTTGCCGGAGGAGATATTGCCCGTGGTTCTGATGTGGTGATTACTGCCATTGCTGATGGTAAGAATGCAGCACGATCCATCGATAAATATTTAGGTGGAACAGGAACATTAAATATTGGTGAGCCTATCAAAATTCCGACAAGAGGGGTTGATGAAGGTATCACGGTTGAACATGAGCGCTTTCAGATGCCATCTCTTGATCCGAAAGAGCGGGAAGGATGTTTCGATGAAGTGCGACTGGGCTACCATAAACTGAATGCAACTGCCGAATCAATGAGATGCTTACGCTGTTCAAGACGTTTAACACCTGAAAAGTAAATCATTATGGTAAATCTGGTCATAAATAATAAAGCAATTCAGGTAAAAGAGGGAACTACCATTTTTGAAGCTGCAAAGCAGAATAATATTATAATCCCTCACTTATGTTATCTGGAGAACGTGCACAAGATTGGTTCTTGCCGAATTTGTGTGGTTGAGGTTGATGGTGCAAAAAATCTGATGGCATCCTGCATAACTGAAGCGAAAGAGGGCATGGTTATCTATACCAATTCAGAGCGGGTTCGCAATGTGCGGAAAGTAATTTATGAACTGATGCTTTCCGACCATCCCAGAAATTGCCTTACTTGCCTGCGAAACCAGAATTGTGAGTTACAGGCACTCGGCAATCTGATTCAAATTGATGAATATAAGTATGAAGGTGCAAAATCGAAAGACTTTATTGATAATTCAAGTCCATCGATTGTTCGTGATAGTTCGAAATGTATTCTTTGTCGCCGGTGTGTAACGGTATGTAATCAGATTCAGGGAGTTAGTCTGATGAATCCCCACCATCGTGGTTTTTCCACATTCATCGGACCATCGGAAGATGAACTTTTAGGAGAATCAATCTGTACCAATTGCGGTCAGTGTGTTTTGGTATGTCCGGTTGGGGCTTTGAAAGAGAAAGACTCTACAGAACAGGTCTGGGAAGCATTGTACGATAAATCAAAAACTGTGATTGTTCAGACAGCTCCGGCTGTACGCGCAACACTTGGAGAATTGTTTGGTTATGAACCGGGTACATTGGTGACTGGTAAAATGGCTTCAGCTTTGCATGAAATTGGTTTCAAGTATGTTTTTGATACCAATTTTGGAGCGGATCTCACCATCATGGAGGAAGGTTCTGAATTTCTTGAAAGGTTAAAGAACATATTTACTTCGAGGGAGAAAACTGCTGTCCTTCCAATGATCACAAGTTGTAGTCCCGGTTGGATAAAATACGTTGAACACCAATATCCTGATCAGTTGGCCCATTTGTCGAGTTGCAAATCCCCTCACATGATGTTGGGTGCATTGACCAAATCTTACTTTGCCGGGAAGGTTGGCATTGATCCGAAATCTATTTTTATGGTTTCGGTAATGCCTTGCACAGCCAAGAAATTCGAGATTATCCGTCCTGAAATGTATAATAACGGATTGGCCAACGTGGATGCTGTAATAACTACTCGTGAACTGGGAAGGATGATCAAAGATGCTGGAATTGACTTTCGGAATTTGCCGGATGGAAAGTTTGACAGTCCTTTGGGACTCTCTTCTGGTGCTGCTGATATTTTTGGAACAACGGGTGGTGTGATGGAAGCAGCACTTCGTACGGTGTATGAACTGGTTACAGGACGTGAACTTCCCACGGAGAAGCTCCACTTAAAACCTCTTATTGGTCTTAAGCGGATTAAAACTGCGGAGTTGAAGATTGAAAAAACTTTGCCCGAATTCAGATTTCTCGAGGGAGTTACCCTGAAAGTGGCGGTTACGAGCGGATTAATAGGAGCTGCTGAGTTGATGGAAGATATAAAAAAGGGAACAAGTTCCTACCATTTTATTGAAGTAATGGGTTGTCCCGGAGGCTGTATCAGTGGTGGCGGGCAACCACGACCAGTCAATGATGCAATCAGGATGCGGAGACTTGAAGCAATCTACAGAGAAGATGAAGGGAAAGCATTACGTAAATCGCATGAAAATGAAGATATTAAAACGTTATACCGTGATTTTCTTGGTGCTCCGCTTGGACATAAATCTCACGAATTACTTCACACTGTTTATACTCCACGAAATAAAAAGTAAGCTCTCAAAGTTGCTTCACTGTTCTGCTCAGAACTTATAAACAGTTTGATTGTTATTTAGTTAGAACTTTGTTTTAAGGATTGAATGTGATTAAATTGACTCTTATTAATTGGGAGGATTACTTATGAAAAAACCGGCATCTCTTGTTATAGGCATTTTTCTTTTAATATTGGCCTTTATTCAGCTTATTCGTTTTACATTCGCTGTAACCATTGTTGTCAATGGATTTACGGTACCCGTCTGGTTGAGTGCCGGAGTTGCAATCTTCTTTGGGTTATTGGCTTTCTGGTTGCTGAATGAGAGGAAACATTGAACAGACTTTTTGCTATAAAAAAACTACATGCAGATACTTGGAAGTTCTGCTTTTCTTTTTCCTTTTTGATATACATCAAAGAGTGGTTTTGATGTATATCAAATACATACTTAGATGTACATCAAACGAAAAACGTTTCCTCTGGTTTTGCCTGATCTTTCTTTATGTTTTTTAATTCGTTCTGTGAATATTCACAGACGCTAGAAGTTGAATAATGAGTTTTATAGGGTAATATTCTATATTTATAGATTGAAAATGCATAAAATGAGCTTTTTTATGCATAAAACTCAAAAAGTTCTTCTTTTATGCATTGTTTATCCAAAATTATGCATACTTTTGCGAACAATTTAGAATAATTATACATGATGACGAACAAAAGTAAACGATTAGATTCAATTAAGATGATCATCTCCAGCAAGGAGATTGGTAGTCAGGAAGAGCTGCTTAGAGAGTTGGCTAAGGAAGGCTATGAGCTTACGCAAGCCACATTGTCCAGAGACTTGAAGCAGATGAAGGTTGCTAAAGCTGCAACAACAAATGGTAACTATGTATATGTCTTGCCAAACGACACCATGTATAAAAGAACTGTTGATATACCTAGTGTTGGCGAGATGTTGTTGCAAAACGGCTTTAAATCGATTGACTTTTCAGGAAATATGGCTGTTATTAAGACCCGTCCCGGATATGCCAGCAGTCTTGCCTATGATATTGACAACCGCGAATATAAGGATATCATTGGTACTATTGCAGGAGATGACACTATTTTGTTGGTTTTCAGAGATGGTTATTCCAGAAATGAAATTAAGCAATCATTGTCTCACATTATTCCGAATATTTAATTCACATATAACATCCAATATTTAAAAAGAAAAGAAGATAAGAAATGGAAAGTAATATTGAAATTCTTGTTGCCAACGAGAGTCATATTCCATACGTTGACATTATTTTAACTACAATAGAGGTCGCGGCAAAGATTCGTGGAACGGGTATTGCAAAGCGTTCTCCTGAATACATAAAACAAAAAATGGTTGAGGGCAAAGCAATTATTGCGCTTTGTGAAGGTGATTTTGCTGGATTTTGCTATATAGAGACCTGGAGTAATAAGAAATTTGTTGCCAATTCAGGACTTATTGTTGTTGATAAATTCCGTGGTCACGGTTTGGCAAAGAAGATTAAACGCCGTGCCTTTGAACTTTCACGTGAACGTTTTCCAGAAGCAAAGATTTTTGGTTTAACTACCGGACTTGCAGTGATGAAGATTAATTCAGAATTAGGATATGTACCTGTTACATTCTCTGAACTTACTACAGATGAGGCTTTCTGGAAAGGATGTCAAAGTTGCGTTAACTACGATATTCTTCAGAGAACCGGCGGTACAAAATGTCTTTGTACAGGAATGCTATATGATCCTAGCAAGCATCCGGAAGATCCTTTTAATAAGAAAGAGGACAAAGAAAGTTCAGAAAACAAATAAGGTTATAAAAAAATAAGATAGATATGAAAGAGAAAGTAGTTTTAGCGTTTAGTGGTGGTTTGGATACCTCATTCTGCGCAAAGTATTTGTCAGAAGAAAAAGGATATGAAGTTTATACAGCTGTAGCCAACACTGGCGGATTCAGCCCTGAAGAACTGAAAGTAATCGAAGAAAAAGCATATAAACTGGGTGCAGTTAAGCATGTTACTCTTGATGTGACTCAGGAGTATTATGAAAAGAGTATCAAATACATGGTGTTTGGCAATGTGTTACGTAACGGTACTTATCCTATCTCTGTAAGCTCTGAACGTATTTTCCAGGCTATTGCTATTATCAACTATGCAAAGGAAATTAAAGCTGATGCTGTTGCTCATGGAAGTACAGGTGCTGGTAACGACCAGATTCGTTTCGACCTTACATTCGACGTCCTTGCTCCGGAGATCAAAATTATAACTCCAACTCGTGACATGTCTCTTACTCGTGAGTATGAGATTGAATATCTTAGAAAACATGGTATTGAAGCCGACTTTAAGAAACTTGAATATTCTATCAATAAGGGTCTTTGGGGAACTTCAATAGGTGGAAAAGAGACTCTCCACTCTGAACAAACTCTTCCTGAAGAAGCTTATCCTTCACAGGTTACTGCTCAAGGAACAGAGACTTTAAAACTTGAATTCGTAGAAGGCCAGTTGCACGCTGTTAACGGTGAAGTGTTTGAAAACAAAGTGGAAGCAATCAATAAGGTTGAAGCAATTGGCTCTAAATATGCTATCGGCCGTGATATGCACATTGGTGATACTATTATTGGTATCAAAGGTCGTGTGGCTTTTGAAGCTGCAGCACCTATGCTTATCATCAACGCTCATAAGATGCTTGAAAAGCATACATTGAGCAAATGGCAACAGTACTGGAAAGATCAGATTGGTAACTGGTACGGAATGTTCCTTCACGAAGCTCAGTACCTGGAACCGGTAATGCGCGATTGCGAAGCTATGCTTCAAAGTACTCAACGTAATGTTACCGGTACAGTTAGTGTTATTCTTCGTCCATATAGCTATACTTTGGTTGGCGTTGAATCATCTTTTGATCTGGTAAAAACTGACTTTGGTGACTATGGTGAAGTTGGTAAGGGATGGACTGCCGAGGATGCAAAAGGATTTACTAAGATTCTTTCTAATCCATTGAGAGTTTATTATGCAAATCAAAAGAAAAACGGAAAATAACCAGATATTAGTACGCAAATTATGATTAAAGTAGGAATAATAGGCGGAGCGGGATATACGGCGGGCGAATTGATTCGCCTGCTGATAAACCATCCGGACGTTGAAATAGTGTTTATTAACAGCAGCAGTAATGCGGGAAATAAGATAACCGACATTCACGAAGGGCTTTATGGTGAAACTGACATGGTTTTTACTGATGAATTGCCTCTTGATAAGATTGATCTGCTTTATTTCTGTACGGCTCATGGCGATACCAAAAAGTTTATGGAAAGCCACACATTGCCTGAAGATCTGAAAATTATCGATCTTTCAATGGATTATCGTATTGAATCCGATAAACACGATTTCATTTATGGTCTTCCTGAACTTAATCGTAGTCGTATTTCTCAAAGCAAGCATATTGCCAACCCTGGATGTTTTGCTACATGTATCCAGCTGGGATTACTGCCTTTGGCAAAGGGTGAAATGTTGAATGGTGATGTTTCTGTTAATGCCATAACCGGTTCTACCGGAGCGGGAGTGAAGCCGGGAACAACTACTCATTTCAGCTGGCGGAACAATAACATGTCTATCTATAAACCATTTTCGCATCAGCATGTGCCTGAGATAAAGCAATCTCTGAAACAATTGCAGAATAGCTTTGAAAGTGAGATTGATTTTATTCCTTACCGTGGCGATTTTCCTCGTGGTATTTATGCTACACTGGTTTTAAAAACAACTGTGGAGCTGGAAGAAATAAAAAGGATGTACACTGAATTTTATGCAGAACATCCTTTTGTGCATGTAGTTGATGCAAATATTGACTTAAAACAGGTGGTGAATACTAACAAGTGTTTGCTGCATCTCGAGAAACATGGTGATAAACTTCTTATCATTTCATGTATAGATAACTTATTAAAAGGAGCTTCCGGTCAGGCTGTTCACAATATGAACCTGATGTTCGGACTGGAAGAGACTATTGGGCTGAGGTTAAAACCAAGTGCCTTTTAAAACAACCAACAAAAGAAATGAAACTATTTGATGTGTATCCTTTGTTCGATATCAATATCGTAAAAGGAAAAGGATGTAAGGTATGGGATGATAAAGGAAATGAATATCTTGACCTTTATGGCGGACATGCTGTAATTTCTATTGGGCATTCTCATCCTCATTATGTGGAAATGATTCAGCAGCAGGTTGCTGAACTGGGCTTCTACTCTAATTCTGTGGTTAACAAATTGCAGCAGCAGATTGCTGAGCGTGTTGGCGCAATCTCAGAATATGAAGATTATTCTTTCTTCATGATAAACTCTGGTGCCGAAGCAAATGAGAATGCTTTAAAACTGGCATCTTTCCACAATGGAAGAAAGCGTGTGGTCTCTTTCTCAAAGAGTTTCCATGGTCGTACTTCAGCTGCAGTACGCACTACCGACAATCCTAAAATTGTGGCACCTATCAATGAGGGTATTGATGTTACTTTCCTTGCTCTTAACGACATTGACGGAGTACGTTCTGAACTTGAGAAAAAAGATGTTTGCGCGGTTATCATCGAAGGAATTCAGGGAATAGGTGGTATCAAAGTTCCTGATAACAGTTTTATGCAGGAATTGCGTAAACTGTGTACTGAAACCGGTACAATTCTTATTCTTGACGAGATTCAGTCGGGTTACGGTCGTAGCGGAAAATTCTTTGCTCATCAGTTTGCAGGAATCCGTCCTGATATCATTACCGTAGCTAAAGGCATTGGTAATGGATTCCCTATGGGTGGGGTTCTAATCAGTCCCATTTTTACTCCGGTATATGGAATGCTTGGAACTACATTTGGTGGTAATCACTTGTCTTGCGCTGCTGCTCTTGCTGTTCTTGATGTGATTGAGAACGAGAATCTGATGGAGAATGCAGCTAAGGTTGGCGCTCATCTCATGAAAGAACTGAAACAGTTCCCTCAAATTAAAGAGGTTCGTGGAGAGGGTTTAATGATTGGACTTGAGTTTGCCGAACCAATAAAAGAACTCCGCAGTCGTCTGCTTTTTGAACAGAAAGTATTTACAGGAGTCAGTGGTACAAACGTTATCCGACTTCTTCCTCCGCTTTGTCTGACCATAGCCGAAGCAGATGAATTTATTCAAAGATTGAAGAAAGTACTGTAACAAAAGGCTTTATTTGTTATTTTGTTTATTTATCCTCAATATTTAAGTATAATAAGCCTATTTTCTGGTTATATTACTTACATATTGAGGATTTTTGTGTAAGTTTGCCGTAATTAAACAGATAACTTTAGATAGTATGAAGATAGCAATAATAGGAGCCGGTAATATGGGGGGAGCGATTGCTCGAGGCCTCGTACAAGGTACCAAGGTAAAAGCTGTTGATATAACAGTTGCTAACCCTACTAATGGAAAACTCGACGCACTAAAATCATTTAATGCGGACATAAATGTTACTAACAGCAATCATGTTGCGGCCGAAGTTGCCGATATTATTATTCTGGCAGTTAAACCATGGCTGGTTAAGCTTGTGCTGGAAGGAATCAGGTTCAATTCACAAAAGCAGATTCTGGTTACAGTAGCCGCTGGCGTTTCTTTTACTGAATATACCAAGATTATCGGTGAAGAGGCAACCATTTTCAGGGTTATTCCTAATACAGCTATTTCCCTTCTTGAGAGCACCACGCTGATAGCATCACATAATGCATCGAATGAGCAGGAACAGTATATTCTTGATATTTTTGATGAAATGGGGCTGGCAATGATTATTAACGAATCACAGATGAGCGCAGCTACAGCGCTTACTTCGTGTGGCATTGCTTATGTGCTGAAATATATTCACGCAGCTGTTGAGGCCGGAGTAGAGATGGGAATTTACCCGAAAGATGCTCAGAAAATGGTGGCGCAATCTGTAAAGGGAGCTGCAGAACTTCTTCTGCAGAATGATACTCACCCTGCCATTGAGATTGACAAGGTAACGACGCCGGGTGGACTAACAATCAAAGGACTTAATGAATTAGAACATGCAGGCTTCAGCTCGGCTATTATCCGAGCTATGAAAGCAAGCAGATAATACCATTTATTATATGGACGAACAAATAAAACAAATTGCAGAACGATTACGTGGATTGCGTGACGTACTTGAACTAACAGTAGAGGATGTTGCCAGAGATTGCGAACTCTCTCTTGAAGAATATGTACAGGCTGAGAGTGGTGAATCAGATATTTCAGTAAGTATGTTACAAAAGGTGGCTCGTAAATATGGAGTGGCACTTGATGCGCTGATGTTTGGCGAAGAACCTAAGATGAGTACCTATTTTCTTACCCGTGCCGGGATGGGAACGTCTATCGAAAGAACAAAAGCGTACAAGTATCAATCACTTGCAGCTGGTTTTAAGGACAGAAAGGCTGATCCGTTCATTGTGACGGTAGAACCTAAGGATGAAGAGTGCCCGATTACTTTTAACGCTCATGCCGGACAAGAATTTAATCTTGTTTGTTCTGGTCGTATGCTTCTTAATATTAATGGTAAAGAGTTGATTTTAAATGAGGGCGACAGCATTTATTTTGATTCAAAACAGCCACATGGAATGAAAGCACTTGATGGTAAATCGGTGAGATTCCTTGCTATGATTATTTAAGTCATAGTTTTTTTAATTAACCGATTTCCAACGATAATAACTAATAGAAATATGATCGAAAGATTTTTAGAAAAAACAGAGTTTACCTCGCAGGAAGATTTCGAAAAGAATTATAAACTTAAGATACCTGCGAACTTTAACTTTGCTTATGATGTAGTAGATGCATGGGCTGCTGAGCAACCTGACAAATTGGCCTTGTTATGGACCAATGACAAAAACGAGTGTCATCGCTTCACTTTTGCTGAGATGAAAGAACTGACTGATAAAACAGCCTCTTATTTCCTTTCATTAGGTATTAAGAAAGATGATAAAGTAATGGTTATTCTGAAGCGCAGATATGAGTTCTGGCTTACAATTATTGCTTTGCATAAGATTGGAGCTGTAATTATCCCTGCAACCCACTTGCTTACCAAGAAAGATATTGTATATCGTAACAATGCTGCAGATATTATGACCATCGTGGCTGATGGCGATGAACTGATTATTGGTCATATCAATGATGCCATGTCGGAATCTCCATCAATGGTACATCGCATATCAATTGGACCGGTTATTCCTGAAGGTTGGGAAGACTTCCACGAAGGAATAGACAATGCAGCACCATTTATTCGCCCGGAACATGTGAATGATAATGATGACATTATGCTTATTAGTTTTACCTCCGGTACAACAGGTAATGCTAAAATGGTGGCACATACTTTTATTTATCCTCTGGGACATATTGTCACTGCTAAATATTGGCATAATCTTCATGAAGGAAGTTTGCACCTAACCATTGCCGATACCGGTTGGTTAAAGGCTCTTTGGGGAAAATTATATGGTCAGTGGATTGCAGGTGCTACTGTTTTTGTTTACGATCATGAGAAATTTACTCCTTCGGCCATACTTGAGAAGATACATGAATATCATATTACTTCTCTTTGTGCTCCTCCCACAATCTTCCGTTTTCTGATTCGTGAAGATCTAACTAAATATGATCTTTCTTCTTTAGAATATTGTGAGATTGCAGGTGAAGCTTTGAATCCGGCTGTTTACGATCAGTTTTATCAGTTAACGGGCATTAAGCTCAGAGAAGGTTACGGTCAGAGTGAGACTACACTTGTGGTATTTACATCTCCATGGATGGAACCAAAACCAGGAAGTATGGGTGTTCCTAGTCCAAATTATGATGTTGATTTACTTACACCGGATGGAAGATCTGCTGAAGAAGGCGAACAAGGTCAAATTGTTATCCATCTGGATAAGGCATTCCCCATTGGCTTGAGTAAGGAATATTACAGAAACGAAGAGCTGACAAAAGAGGCTTATCATGATAATAAGTATTATACAGGTGACTTAGCCTGGAGAGATCAGGATGGTTATTTGTGGTTCGTAGGTCGTGCGGATGATGTAATTAAGAGTTCTGGTTACCGTATAGGCCCATTTGAAGTGGAAAGTGCTTTGATGACTCACCCGGCTGTTGTGGAATGTGCCATTACCGGTGTTCCTGATGAGATTCGCGGACAGGTGGTGAAAGCAACAATTATTCTGTCCAAGGAATACAAAGCCAAGGCTGGTGATGAACTGGCAAAAGAACTTCAGGATCATGTGAAGAAGGTAACAGCTCCTTATAAATATCCTCGTGTGATTGAGTTTGTTGACGAATTGCCTAAAACAATAAGTGGTAAGATTCGTCGTGTAGAAATCCGCGATAAGGATAAAGAAGTTAAGAAGTAAATCGTACTTTATAAATACTTAAAAAGGCATTCCGGCTTATTCTGGAATGCCTTTTGTGTTTTGTTGCTTACTCTTAAGAGCAGAAAAAGCTGCGGTTCTTCTTGTACAAGCTAAGGATTGTCTAATTATCCTTCATTAGAAAAAAAATGAATTGATAATAAACTGATTGTTAAGTGATTGCTAAAATAGTTATTGTAGTGCTAATCTATCTTAAAATGTATATTCTCAATAGGAGTATTTTATTTGTATAGTTTAATATAAATGCCACTTACTATTATGGTATTACAGTTTATTCATTGTTTTGAAATGAATATTACAATTAGGTTAAATGATTACGGATTTAAATCTGTAGTAAATATTTAAAAATATGGATGTTGTCCCAAATTCTAAAAATGCGTTTAAAAGTTTACTATAGATAACTTCTCAATCTTCTTTGGTGCTATCTATTAGTGATCTTATTGTAATTATTATTTTAATAATTGTATTATTTAAAATGAGCTTTTTAATGTTTTGCTACAAACAATAAGTAGACGTAAGTGCTTAAATAATAAATGATTAAATTAAGTGTTCATTTTACGTCTATTTATTTATAACGTTTGCATAAAAGATTAGTTAAATGTATTTTTTTTGTTTTGGGAAGAATTATTTTTCTATATATATTTGCGAGGTGAACATTAAGTGAAATCTAAAAAAAGTTACAGTTCAATGAAAACAAGCAAATTATCCTTTATTGATGTCTTTTCTGGTGCACCTTGGGAAGTGATGTTAATTATGAACTTATTACAAGAAGCCAATGTGAAGGCTGAAGTAAGCGATGCAGGAATGAGAGTCTCTGTTCCAAAAGAAAGTTACGCTGCTGCAGCAAGAGTTATCGGTGGCCGTATCTGATAAATACAATATAACTGCTTTCGTAATGCATTTGTCTTTTTATTTATTATATTTGTTGATTGAGTATTAATCTTTAAATATAATAATTATGGATAGAGATGATAAGATTCCTTTAGTAGAAGTTTTCTCGGGAACCCCTTGGGAGGCCGAATTAGTGAGAGGACTATTGGAAAGTTCTGGTGTCCAGGCTGCATTAAAGAATGATAACATGGTAAACTTTACATCATCAACATCATTTAGCTTTGGGGGTGGAATGAAAGTCCTTGTATTTGCATATGATTTTGAAGTTGCCAGTGAGATACTTGCTACAAGGGGAGATACAGAGTAGGTAAGAACCTTTTTCACTTTGATCTGAGTGAAAACCATGCAGCTTAAGTAAGAATAGTATGTCTCTGCATTTTTAAATATAAATCATTCCTCTTTCGCAACAACTCTTGCTTTTTAATTGTTATATTTTAGAGTAGATTATTAATCTTAAAATGTAATAATTATGAATGTAGAAGATAACACTCCTCTAGTAGAGGTTTTTACGGGAACGCCCTGGGAGGCTGAATTAGTGAAGGGTTTGTTGGAAAGTGCAGGTATTGAGGCTGCATTGAAGGATGATAATCTGGGATGTATAGCACCATCGATGTCTGTAAATTTTGGTCCTGGTGGTGTGAAGGTCATTGTAGTTCCGGAAGATTATGAGGTCGCTATTCAATTGGTAGAAGCCCGCGAAAGTAAAGAGTAAAAAATAGATTACTACAGACCAGATATCTGATGACTCCTTTGAGGATAAGTCTTATCAGATATCTGGTCTGTAGCTTTTTATAATTACTGGATTGTTCTTAGATATGCTTCAATCCGATCCATTCCTTCTTTAATGTTTTCTATTGAATTGGCATATGAGAAGCGAATGTATCCCTCACCGGAAGTACCAAAATCTACTCCGGGAGTAACTCCCACATGTGCATGTTCCAGAATCTCGAAAGCAAACTTATAAGAATCTTTAGTGAACTTGCGGGCATCGCAGAAAATATAAAAGGCACCTTTGGGTTCTACATCAATTTTAAATCCCATCTCTTTCAGGCGGGAGATCATGTATATCCGTCGCTCATTGTAGATAGCTTTCATTTTCTCCACATCTTCTCCAGCCTCTTTGAGTGCGGTGATGCCGGCTTGCTGGGCAATGCTTGGTGCACAGATAAATAAGTTCTGCTGCAGCTTTTGTAAGGGACGCATATATTCTTTGGGTGCAATGAGATATCCAAGACGAAGTCCGGTCATTGCAAAGCGTTTTGAAAATCCGTTTAGTACAAAAGCCTTGTTGGTAAACTCAAGAATGCTTCTTGCCTTACCTTCGTATACCAGTCCGTGATAGATCTCATCAGATATTACTGGGACCCCAAGTGATGAAACTTCTTTAAAGAAAGATTCTTCCAGGAGTGTTCCGGTAGGGTTCATAGGTGAATTAATGAATATTCCCCGGGTAAGAGGAGTAATACTTTTCTTTATATCCTCAACGTCATACTGAAATCCGTTTGCTGCACGCAAAGGTACCAATACTGGATTGGCATGTGCGGCCAGTGTGAAATTCCGGTAGCAGGCATAACCGGGATTGGACATAATCACTTCGCTTTCAGGCTCACAAAGTAGCATAAGCGTGAGCAGAATGGCAGGTGAGGAGCCGCATGTAACAACGATGCATTCAGGATCTACCGTTACATCATATTCCTTCTTATAAAAATCGGCAATGGCGTTCCGAAGGTCGGGATGACCTAAAGAGTGAGTGTAATGTGTGTGGTGATTGTCATAAGCTGCTTTGGCTGATTGAGCCACACATGCCGGAATATCAAAGTCGGGTTCACCAACTTCCAGGTGGATAATAGATATTCCCTCTTTCTGCATTTCATTTGCTTTCTCCAGTACGTCCATTACAATGAACGGGGTCATCTGTTCCACTTGTGGGTTTGTAATTCTCATTATAGTTTTCTTTGGCTGCAAAAATAGAAAAAATAGATGGATTTGCCCCATCTTTACTTCTCTTTTGATCTTTCTCTGCCTGATATTTAAGAATTGAGAAAGTGAAGGATAAGAAACTACGGCTCTTTGCTCACAAATCGATTAAATTTTCTATATTTGTGCTTCTAATTTATAACAAGATGGCGTATCAATTTACAAGAATAGCAGTAAAGATAGGCAGTAATGTGTTGACACGTAAGGATGGTACACTGGATATCACCCGAATGTCAGCTTTAGTCGATCAGATTTCTGAACTGCGTAAATCGGGGGTAGAAGTAATTCTAGTCTCTTCCGGTGCTGTTGCTTCTGGAAGAAGTGAAATCCGTGCCTCGAAGAAACTGGATAGTGTGGATCAACGTCAGCTGTTTTCTGCTGTGGGACAGGCCAAACTGATAAACCGTTACTATGAGCTTTTTCGAGAGCATAAAATTCCCGTAGGCCAGGTACTTACTACCAAGGAAAATTTTGGTACAAGACGTCATTATCTCAATCAGAAGAATTGCATGTCGGTGATGCTTGATAATGGAGTAATTCCCATTGTCAACGAGAATGATACCATTTCCGTATCCGAACTGATGTTTACCGATAATGATGAACTCTCCGGGCTGATAGCCAGCATGATGGATGCTCAGGCGCTTATTATTCTGAGCAATATTGACGGAATTTATAACGGTTCACCTTCTGATCCTGATTCATCAGTTATTGCCGAAGTGGAGCATGGAAAAGATCTTTCAGACTATATACAAACAGAAAAATCAGGTTTTGGAAGAGGAGGTATGCTTACCAAGACCAATATTGCACGTAAAGTGGCCGATGAGGGAATCACGGTGATTATTGCCAATGGCAAGCGGGACAATATTCTGGTTGATTTGCTGAAGAAACCTAAGACTACCATCTGCACCCGGTTTATCCCTTCCACTCAGGAAGTATCGAGCATAAAAAAATGGATTGCCCATAGTGAAGGCTTTGCCAAAGGCGAGCTGCATATTAACGAACAGGCTACCCGGATCATCAATTCAAATAAGGCGGTGAGTATTCTTCCAGTAGGAATTACTAGCATTGAAGGCGAATTTGAGAAAGACGATATTGTTCGTATTCTCGACTTTAAAGGCAAACAAATAGGAGTGGGCAAGGCTTCCTTTGATTCTGCTGAGGCCAGAGAAATGATTGGCAAACATGGTTTAAAACCGATTGTGCATTATGATTATCTTTATATAGAATAAAATCTAATTATTGACGAATGATGGATTTAAAAGAAACTTTTCAGGCTGTTCAGTCGGCAAGCAGAAAACTTGCTTTTCTGAATGATCATCAGATTAATGAAATATTAATTGCGTTGGCCGATGCGGCTGAAGTGCAAACTCAGCTAATCCTTTCCGGAAATCAGAAGGATTTAGCAAAGATGGAAACGAGTAACCCTAAGTATGACCGCTTGATGCTTACCGAAGAACGTATCAAAGGAATTGCTAGTGACATACGTAATGTAGCTATTCTTCCTTCACCGCTTGGACGTACATTGCTTAAAACAACAAGACCTAATGGTATAGAATTGTCTAAGGTAAGTGTCCCTTTTGGTGTGATAGGTATTATCTACGAAGCTCGTCCCAATGTTAGCTTCGATGTATTCTCCTTATGTCTGAAGAGTGGCAATGCTTGTGTGCTGAAAGGTGGTAGCGATGCCGATTATTCAAATCGGGCAATTGTGAAGATTATCCATTCTGTTCTGGAGAAATTTGAGGTGGACACTCATATTGTAGAACTTCTTCCGGCTGACAGAGAGGCAACCTCTCAACTGCTCAACGCTGTGGGATACGTAGACTTGCTGATACCCCGCGGAAGCAGCAGCCTGATTCAGTTTGTCCGTCAGCATGCCACCATCCCGGTTATTGAAACAGGAGCCGGTGTATGCCATACTTATTTTGATGAATTTGGTGATCTTAAAAAGGGAGCTGCGATTATTAATAATGCAAAGACCCGAAGAGTGGGTGTGTGCAATGCGTTAGATTGCGTGATTATTCATGAAAAAAGGTTGTTGGATCTGCCTTCTCTTTGCGAACCATTGCAGAAAAGCAAGGTGGTGATTTATGCAGATAAGAGAGCATATAAAATATTGGATGGCCATTATCCTGCCGATTTGCTGAAACTTGCCACACCCGAAAGTTACGGTACAGAATTCCTTTCTTATACAATGTCCATAAAGAGTGTGAAAGATATAACTGAGGCTCTTGAACATATCTTCAGAAACGGTTCCAAACACAGTGAATGTATTGTGACTGAGAATGCTGAAAATGCCAATCTATTCACAAAGTCAGTTGATGCCGCTTGTGTTTATACCAACGTCTCCACTGCATTTACAGATGGCGCACAGTTTGGTTTGGGTGCGGAAATAGGTATCAGTACTCAGAAACTTCATGCCCGTGGTCCAATGGGGCTCGAAGAGCTGACTTCCTATAAATGGATAATTAAAGGAGATGGTCAGGTAAGACAATAGTCAACAGATAATCAACTAAAAGAAAAATAAAATGAGAAATTTTACAAACGTGCACGATTTAGGTGATCTGCAGTCAGCTTTAAGAGAAGCTTTTGAGATAAAGAAAGATCGTTTCAAATATGTAGAGTTAGGAAGGAACAAAACTCTCTTGATGATATTCTTCAATTCCAGCCTTCGTACTCGTCTGAGTACACAAAAGGCAGCAATGAATCTTGGAATGAACGTGATTGTACTCGATGTAAATCAAGGAGCATGGAAACTGGAAACTGAGAGAGGAGTGATTATGGACGGTGATAAGACAGAGCATCTTCTGGAAGCCATTCCGGTAATGGGCTGCTACTGTGATATTATCGGTGTGCGCTCTTTTGCCCGTTTTGAGAATAAAGACGATGATTATAATGAAGTAATTATCAATCAGTTTATTAAGTATTCCGGTCGCCCGGTATTCTCTATGGAAGCAGCTACCCGTCATCCATTACAGAGCTTTGCCGACTTAATTACTATTGAAGAATATAAGAAAACAGCACGTCCTAAAGTTGTAATGACCTGGGCTCCACATCCACGTCCACTTCCTCAGGCTGTTCCAAACTCTTTTGTAGAGTGGATGAATGTTACGGATTATGAATTCGTAATCACCCATCCGAAAGGTTACGAGCTTGCAGACCAATTTGTGGGCAATGCACGAGTTGAATACGATCAGATGAAAGCTTTGGAAGGAGCCGACTTTGTATACGCAAAGAGCTGGGGCGCTTATGAAGACGATTTCTACGGACAAGTATTGAGCAAAGACCGTGCATGGACAGTAAGTGCAGACCACATGGCAGTGACCAATAATGCCTACTTTATGCACTGCCTGCCGGTTAGAAGAAATATGATTGTAACGGACGACGTAATAGAAAGTCCACAATCCATTGTAATTCCCGAAGCTGCCAACCGTGAGATCTCGGCAACGGTGGTACTTAAACGAATTTTAGAAGGGCTTGAATAAGCCCTTTCTTTTTTACTTAACTTAAATCTGCTATGACACACAAAAAATACCTTATTGCCCTTTTACTCACTCTGTTCTGTTCATGCTGTGCAGTTGCACAAAATGCCGCAACCTATCTCTATGAATATAACATCCCCTATAAATCACAGGCAAAAGATGCATACGAACAAAGCCGTTGTAAACTGGATCTTTACTATCCTGGAAATGTGAAAGATTTCCCTACTGTAGTATGGTTTCATGGTGGCGGACTTGAGGGAGGCGAAAAATACTTCCCCAAAGAGCTCATGGATAAAGGTGTTGCCATTATAGCCGTTAATTACCGTCTGAGTCCCAAAGCAACCAATCCTGCATATACAGATGATGCTGCAGCTGCAGTGGCATGGGCTTTTAATAATATCCGGAAGTATGGAGGGAGTACTAAACAGATTTTTGTTTCAGGTCATTCTGCCGGCGGCTATCTTACATTAATGCTAGGTCTGGATAAAAGCTACCTTGCAAAATATAATGTAGATGCTGACAGTGTGGCTGCTTATTTCCCAATCAGTGGTCAGACTACTACACATTACACCATTCGGAAAGAAAGAGGCTTGCCTCTTGATTTGCCTGTCATAGATACTTATGCACCTTCTAATCATGCGCGTAAAGATGCTTCTCCAATGGTTTTAATTACCGGTGACCGGGATTTGGAAATGTCTGCCCGATATGAAGAAAATGCTCATCTGGCTGCTGTCCTAAAATCAGTAGGAAACAAAAACACGGAGTTGTACGAATTGAAAGGATTTGATCATGGAACGGTAGTTGCTCCGGCTTGCTATTTGATTATTGAACATATAAAAAAGATGTGTAAAATTGAATAGACAGGAAGGATAAGTCAATGATCCATAGTGATTTTTAATCAGGTAATTATATAATTGGTGAACCAGTTTACAGCATTTCCTGATTATTTTTATCCAAATCTCTCAAAAAATGTTTTGTCAGCTATCTCTTTATTATATTCCGTTCAGTTCTTCAAAAATGTACATGTTTGGATATATTCCCCTTTCTGCTTTTTTATTTAGTTTTAGTTTAAAGGATTAGGCTTTTCTTCTATTTTTGGGAGGAAGGCCTAATCTGATAAATAAACCTCTTAATTTCTTTGGCATTGCATTTTTCTTATATTTCATTTAGGTATTTTCCCCTTTATAATTGTATCATATAAAATCGCTTATAGAATGAACGAAATTATCATATATAAATATCTGATCGGTCAAACTACTCAGGAAGAAGAAAAAGAGTTGTTTGAATGGCTGGAAGCTTCTTCAGAAAACAAAAGGTTGTTTTTTGAGATAGAAACGATATGGAAAACGAGATCTGATATCTCTGACAAGAACCAGTCTTTAGAGGTATACAAATCTCTGGTCAAAATGAATGAAATCATAGACCGATCCGAAGCTGAAAAACATGGAAAAAAATATCTGAAACGAAAGAATCTGGTATATTGGTGGGGAGGTATAGCAGCCTCAATCCTGGTAGCTGTGCTGTTTTTGACACATTATGCCACCTCTAATGCCCCGCTTTTATATACTTATACTAATTTATTGCCTGATTCGGTAAAACAGGTGAAATTAAAAGATGGATCAGTAGTATGGCTAAGTCAGAATGCCACTATAGCTTATTCCGATGGATATACGGGTGATGAAAGACATGTAAAGCTAAAAGGTCTTGCCTTTTTTGATGTGGAGAAGGATCCAAAACATCCATTTATTGTTGAAACAGAAACGTTCCGGGTTAAAGTTCTTGGTACTGCATTTAGTGTAAACTCTGATAATCCCAGCCACAAAGGTGAAGTTGTTTTATTGAGGGGATCTGTTCAACTAGAAGATAGATCCGGTGAAAACCTGACCAAAATTCATCCAGGCCAGCAAGTTTTGTATTCCCGGGAATTAAATTCACTGGATATAAATGAGATTGATGCAAAATCATATACTTCATGGCGCTATAATTTGATGTCATTGCCTAATGCTACACTTTCTGAAATTATAAGTAGCCTGGAGCAAACATATAAAGTCAAGATTCAGATGGATTTTGAAGACCTGAAATATCACAAATACAATTTTTATTATAAGGGTAAGGATAATCTCGACGATGTTCTTGAACAAATCTATTACCTGACCGGCAAGCGGGCAAAAATTATTCATTAAGCAGTATTAATAAAAAGAAAGATTATTTAGGTAGTTTGATTGTTTGAATTGTATTAGATAAATAATTCCAATATTGAATTAATAAATATTATGCAAAATATGTATGTCAGATAGTTACACATAGCATGTATAACTATTATCTTAAATTAAATTAGTAGCCTATGTAAAATGAACCGAAGAAGACCTGGGGTCTAAAAATGTTAAGCGAAAAAAATCTGATTTATTGATTTAATAATAAAAATGTGTTTATGAAAAACAAATCTAATACCTGCGTCTGTATAAAGCATTTGTGCGTAGGGCTTTTATTAGGGTATGGCTTAAATGCACAAGCGATGCCAACGAGTGAAGTGCTCAGTCAAGGTTTTAATGTTCATCTTTCCTTGAATAATGTTACTCTCAAAAATGTAGTTGATTTACTGTCTAAACAAACTGATGTTGTATTCTCATACGACAAATCTTTGGAGACCAAAAATGTGAATAGCGTCTCTGTTGATGCTAAAAACCAAAATCTTAATACTATATTAAACGAGGTTCTAAAAGATACCGGTATTAAGTACGAAATTAAAGGTCAAGTGGTTGTTTTATATGATTCAAGAACAGCCAAGACTGCTGGTGCTACCAGATCAAACGGTACACAACAAAAGGCGAAAAAGATTACTGGAGTTGTAAAAGACAAGAATGGTGAGTCTATTATCGGTGCAAGTGTAAAGGTTAAAGGAGAAAAAACAGGAACCGTTACTGGAATGGATGGTGATTTCTCACTACAGACACCAGGTAATGCAACTCTGGTTGTTAGTTACATTGGTTTTGTTACACAGGAAGTATCTGTTAGCGGAAAGAATAGCCTGAATATTACTTTAAGTGAAGATGTTCATTCTTTGAATGAGGTCGTTGTTACTGCTATGGGTATTAAAAGACAGAAAAGAACAATCGGTTATTCTACAACTGAAGTAGGCGGTGATCAGTTGACTGCATCCCGTGATCTTAACTTAGGTAATTCATTGAGCGGTAAAGTCTCGGGTGTAAGCGTTGCAGGAAACTCTACAGGTCTGGGTGGTTCAAGCCGTGTTATCATTCGTGGTAATTCGTCCTTAACCGGTAATAACCAACCTTTGTATGTTATCGATGGTGTACCTTTCGATAATACCAATCAGGGAAGTGCTGGAACATGGGGTGGTATGGATATGGGCGATGGCTTGTCAAACATCAATCCGGATGATATCGCAAACGTTCAGGTCTTGAAAGGCGCTGCAGCATCGGCTCTTTACGGTTATCGTGGTGGTAATGGTGCTATCTTGATTACTACGAAATCAGGTAAAAAAGATCAGGAAGGTGTTGGCGTTGAATTCAATAATAACCTGACATTTAATTCGATTTATGATTACCGCGATTTCCAGAAAACATACGGTCAAGGTACTCAGGGTATCAAACCTTCTGATCAAATTTCCGCTTACCAGACTTATAATTCAAGCTGGGGTGCTAAATTGGATGGTAGCAATTTTGTAAACCGTATGGGTGAAACATCTCCTTATAGTTATATTGATAACTGGAAGAATTTTTATCGTACAGGTGTTGATGAAACGGCTTCTGCTGCAATTAGTGGAAAGAATGATAAGGTTACTTATCGTTTCGGTTTGTCAAATACAGAATCCAAATCTAACTTACCGAATGCTGGCTTGAACCAACAAGGTATCAATATGAATACTACTTATGACATTACCAAAAAATTACATTTGAATGTAACCGGTAACTATGTTTTTGAACATGTTAATGGAAGAGCTAACTTATCAGATGGTAATGGTAATACCAATGCTACATTATTATATTTGGCAAATGGTTATGATGTAAGATGGTTGAAAGGTAATAACGGCGCCACAGCTAATGGTGCTGAATTGCAACCAGGTAATAATGTTTACTTCAATAATCCCTACTGGTTACAGTACAAAAAAACGAATGTTTCTGATAAGAACCGTTTAACTACAGCTGCTACTCTTCGCTATGATATTACTGACTGGCTATATGCTCAGGGACAAGTATCCCGCGATGGATTTATTTTAACATTTAAGCAGGTCCAACCTGATGGTGCTGCTGCCGATCCTAACGGTTATATTCAGGAATATGAGAAAAATTATTCTGAAATCAACCTGAATTATTTGATCGGTTTCAATAAAAAGTTTAGTGATTTTTCTGTAAATGCTACAGTTGGTGGTAACAGACAACGTGATATTACTAAACAATATGGTACTAATGGCGGTATCCGTCCATTCGTTATTAGCGGTATCTATTCAACCTCTAATGTTGCAGCAAATACGCGTACATTCTCTAAGGACTATTCTGAATATCAGGTTAATTCAGTTTATGGTACTGCGGACTTTGGTTATAAAGATTGGTTGTTCCTGAATTTTACAGGTCGTAACGACTGGTTCTCTACTTTGGATCCTAATAATAACAATTACTTCTATCCTTCTGTAAGTTTAAGCTGGATGTTAAGCGACTGCTTCAAATTACCAGAATGGATTACTACTGCTAAAGTGAGAGCTTCTTTGGCTTCAGCATCTAACGGTACTTCTCCTTATCTGACTTTGTTAACTTATACAATGAATGATTTCACTGTTCAAGATCAATCAATGGGTTATATTAACAACTCTGCTGTTCCTAATGCTTTTTTGAAACCAGTTAAAATTAGTGAAAAGGAAATTGGTGCAAATGCTTCTTTCTTTAATAACCGTTTAGGCTTCGATTTTGCTGTTTATGAAAAAAATACAAAGGACGATATTGTCCCTGTCTCAACTAGCCAGACTTCTGGTTTCGGTTCTGCATATCGAAACATTGGTGAGATCCGCAACAGAGGTCTTGAACTTATGGTGTTTGGTGTTCCTGTTAGCACAAAAGATTTCAGTTGGAATGCTTCTTTGAACCTTGCATATAATAACAGTGAAGTCCTTTATTTAGGTGACGGTGTTAAGTTTATATCTATTGATGGAGCACAATCTCGTAGTGGTCAGGCTAGTATCCGTAATATCGTAGGCGAATCTTATGGTAAAATTGTAGGTTATAAATACAAAACAGATGCTAAAGGCAATAAAGTTTATGATAAAGATGGTCTTCCTGTAAAATCTGATGATGTTGAAATCTTAGGTAACGGTGTTTATAAATGGACAGGTGGTTTCCATAATGATTTCTCTTATAAAAATTTCACATTATCATTCTTGCTTGATTTCAAACTGGGTGCTAAGTTGTTCTCAGGTACTAACTATAACTTATACCTTGCTGGTTTGCAAAAGAATACCTTGGCAGGACGTGAAGGTGGTGTATCTGTAACTGGTGTTGATGTAAGCGGTAACTCTTTCTCTAAATCAGGCATTGATGCTTATACTTACTGGAAGTCGATTGGTGATAATAATATTACTGAAGAATTTGTATATGATGCCAGCTTCTTGAAACTGAGAGAGTTTACTTTTGGTTATAGTTTTCCTAAGTCATTCCTTGCAAGCAAAATGCCATTTGTTAAGGGTTTAAGCATTGCTTTTGTAGGACGTAACTTGTGGACTATTATCAAGCACACTCCTAACATCGATCCTGAGTCTGCATACAACAACTCTAATGGACAAGGTTTGGAATTGAATGGATATCCTGCTACAAGAAATATTGGTTTCAACTTGAATGTTAAATTCTAATCTAAGAGGACATAAATATGAAAAAGAAAGTTTTATATATAACTGCACTGGGTTTAATGACTGCATTCTCTGGCTGTAGTGATTTCGGAAATATAAATAGCGATCCTGAAGCTATTACTCCATCAGTTATGAATTATGCATTGGAGTTCACAAATGTTCAGCAGTATTGCTACGGTACTGAATATGAAGCATGGCGTAATGGCTTGATTTATTGCAGCACTATGTTACAACATACAGCATCAACAGAAAGCTACTGGTGTGGCGATAAATATACTTATTCAGATGGCTATAATGCAGCGTATTGGGACAGAATGTACCCTAATGCTATTCGTAACGTTGTAGATTTGAAGGAGAACTGGAAAGATAAAGAGGCTTTCTATCCTGAATACCAGATGGCAAGAATTATGAAGGTTCTTCTGTTTCACAGAATGACTGATATGTACGGTGATTGTCCTTATACTGAGGCTGGTCAGGGTTACTATGATGCTAACGGCTATCCTAAATATGACAAACAAGAGGATATCTATGCAGATATGCTGAAAGAATTGAAAGAAGCTGCTGAGAACTTGAATGGAAAGACTTCTACTATTGGAAGTGCTGATATCATTTATGGTGGTGATTGTGCTAAATGGCGGAAATTCTCTTACTCTTTGATGCTACGTCTGGCTATGCGTATGTCTAAGGTAAATTCTACTTTAGCACAGACTTGGGTTACCACTGCTGTTAACGGAGGACTATTTACAAGCAACGATGATAATGCTAAAATTGAGCACCCATCAGCTTCTACATCAAACAACTCTTGTGAACCATTTGGCAAGATTTATTGCCATGAGGATCCAGATGCTTGTCGTATGAGTGAATCTTTCGTTAATTTGTTAAAGAGCACCAGCGATCCACGATTGAGACTTCTTTGCACTGTGGTTGCCGATCCAAGTAAGAAGATTGGTAGTGGTGATTGGCAAATGGGTGATACTATTGCTGCTCATCAGTTAGGTATGCCTAATGGTTATGACGAGACTACTGGCGCGGCAAGTGCTACTTATTTGAAGAACGCTCCTAACTACCCAGGTAGCAAAAATGCTTATTCTGTGGTGAACCGTTATTCATATGCTCGCATTGATGCACCTACATTCCTGGTAACTTATGCTGAAAATCAATTGTTATTGGCTGAAGCAGCTTCTCGTGGCTGGATTTCGGGTAATGCAGAGAATTTCTATAACGATGGTGTTAAAGCTGCTATGAAACAATTTAATCAGTTTACTGCAGGTTTAGCTCCAAGTGATGTTGAAATTGCAAACTACCTGAAATTGAATCCTTATAATGCAGCTACTGCTTTACAGCAGATTAATACTCAATATTATATTAATACTTTCTCAGATGATTACGAAACATTTGCTAACTGGAGAAGATCTGGCTATCCTGTTTTGAAGACTGTAAACTATATCGGTAATGTTACCAATGGTACTATACCACGTCGTTTTACATACTCATCAGGTGAAGCTTCTATTAATAGTGAAAACTATCTGGAAGCTGTTGGTAGACTTACTGGAGGTGATAAGATGACTTCAAGAGTATGGTGGGATAAACAATAATATAAATTTGTTTTAGATTTTAACTCGGAAGAATTTATTTCTTCCGAGTTATTTTATCTATATCCTGGTAATAGCGATAGTGACATTTGATCAATGAACATGAAGATTTTTTGGAAATTTAGCAAAGAGCTCTTTCAGAAGAAAGAGTATAAAATGGAACATTTAATGGAACAATTATAACCGGGTGCTGTTTCTATAAGGCAAGAACATAGAATGAAAAATTAACGCATTAAGAATAAAGTGAATTGTATTGTAAGAATATTAACATTTAAAGTGAAAGATTTGGTAGATATTATTTCTGGGAAGGAACCTGAAGTTCCTGATTATATAAACCGTTAAATTTATTTTTACGGTGAAAATTGTATATATCAAATCTTTAATGAGAATAATAAACTTTTAGATATGGTGAAGTATAAAATATTGGTTGCGTTTACAATTCTTATTCTTTTCTCATTTGAAATAGTAGCTCAGCCTAATGTGCACAATCAGTCGACTGTGTATGAATGGCCGAAGGATTCGTTAGTAAAGAATAAACTGGATCAGTGGCAGGATAAAAAATTTGGAATGATTATTCATTGGGGACTTTATGCTTTTCCTGGAATGATTGAGTCATGGTCTTTGTGCTCTGAAGACTGGATTGAACGTGATAGTACTATTACGTATGATAATTATAAAAAGTGGTATTGGGATCTATCTAAGTCATTTAATCCCGTTAAGTTTAATCCAGAACAGTGGGCACAGTCTGCATATAGTGCAGGTATGCGCTACTTGGTTTTTACAACAAAGCATCATGATGGATTTGCCATGTTTAATACCAGACAGACTGATTTCTCTATTTCTCAAGGACCTTTTAAAAATAATCCTCGTGCCGATGTGGCTAAATATGTATTTGATGCTTTCCGTAAAAAGGGATTCATGATTGGAGCTTATTTCTCCAAGCCTGACTGGCATTCTGAATATTATTGGTGGCCTAAATATGCTACCCCCGATCGGAATAATAATTATGATATTGATAAACATCCCTGGAGATGGAATAAGTTTAAACAATATACCTATAACCAGATCAGCGAATTAATGCATAACTATGGTTCTATTGATATTTTATGGCTGGATGGAGGCTGGGTTCGTCCATTAGAATCGGTTACAGATGAGGTTCGTTCGTGGGGGGCGAATATCCCTAAATGGAGCCAGGATGTTGACATGAATCATATTGCAGAAATGGCGAGAAGTGCTCAGCCTGGATTGTTAATGGTAGACAGAACTGTTCATGGCCCTTTTGAAAATTATCAGACACCTGAACAGAAAATACCATCTGCAAAATTGGATCATCCTTGGGAAAGTTGCATGACCTTAGGTGATGCCTGGGGATTTGTTTCGAATGACAACTATAAATCTTCCTTTAAAGTGATTCACTCATTGATTGAGATTGTTTCCAAAGGAGGCAGTTTATTATTGGGAGTTGGACCATCATCAGAGGGATTGATTCCTGATAAAGCTGTGAAGCGCCTGAATGAAATTGGTGCTTGGATGAATAAAAATGGAAGGGCGATCTATAATACAAGGACTACAGCTAATTATCACGATGGAGATACATGGTTTACGCAAAGTAAGGACGGCGGTAGATTGTTTGCATTGGTTTGTTTGCAGGAAGGTATAAAGATACCGGATTATGTTGAATGGAGCGGGAATGTACCGGCTAAAGGTTGCAAGATGATCTTTTTAGACACAAACAAACCGGTGAAGTGGCAAATGGTAAATGGTAAGGTAAGAGTCATTCTACCTCAAGGTTTGTCTGACAAGCTGGAAGCTCTTGCTTTCTCATTTGTTCCGGCATCTAAGCTTTGAAATTTAAAGTATTTATCATTGAATCTTCGAAATTAAACTCCACAATATCAGAATTGCGTTTTTTAGTGATTTACTCGCCTAAAACTTTTGATTAGCAATAGAAAAAGATTAATTGAAATCAGCAAATGACCAGTAGACGAAAATTTATTAAGACCAGCCTTTTTGCTGGATTGTCAATGTCTGTGCTTCCCGATGTTCTGAAAGCTTCTGAAACTTATAGTATTAAGAAAATACACAAATTGAAGCACTGGGTGTGGATAAATCCCAAAGAAGGAGAAGATGAAACGGAATTAGCAATCAGATATAGAAAATATTACGAGGCAGGGATTCGGGGCATTTTTTTTGGAAAAGACAATGAAAGGCATTTCCGTATTGCTAAATCTCACGGACTGGAGACACATCGTTGGGCCTGGATCATGAATAGAGGCGAAAAGGCTCTTCTGGAAGCACACCCGGAATGGTATGCAAAAAACCGTAAGGGGGAGTCATGTGCCGATAAACCACCCTATGTAAATTACTATCGCTGGCTTTGTCCTTCCAGAGAGGATGTACAGCAATATATTCTTGATGATGTGGAGAGTATTCTTGAGAAAGAGTATGTTGATGGCGTACATCTTGATTATATCAGATTTTGTGATGTTATTCTCCCTCTTAATTTATGGAAAAACTACCATCTTGAGCAAATAAGCGAGTTACCGGAATATGACTTTTGTTATTGTGAAAAATGCCGGATGAAATTCAAGGAACAATTCGGGATGAACCTCGATGAGATTGAGTACCCTGAGGCTTCCCTTTCCTGGCGACAATTCAGATATAATTCAATCACGAATATTGTAAATCAGATTGCAATAGTAGCTCAAAAGCATGATAAGAAAGTGACTGCAGCTGTTTTCCCGACTCCCGAAGTGGCAAGAAGAAACGTGCGTCAGGATTGGACAAACTGGAATCTGAAGGGTGTTTATCCCATGATTTATCATAACTTTTACAAAGAAAATATTTCCTGGATAGGGGATGCTGTTAAAGAAGGTGTTCGTGGAATAGACGGCAGATTTCCTTTATATGCAGGACTGCATCTTCCTGATTTTAAGGATGATGCTGAGCTGAGAAAAGGAATTAAATGTGCATTAGATAATGGGGCCGGAGGCGTCTCTCTTTTTGGCGATGTTACGGATAATGTGCTAAATGTATTAAAAGAATTTCTTAAATATAAGAACGTATAAATATCTATATTATGAAAAACAATAATTTGATTAAAGGTTTTATGAGGGTTATATTTATTAGCTTGTTCATGACATTTAGTTTTCCTCTTTGTTTTAGTAAGCCAATACAGAGGTCTTTCCGAATGGAAAATCTGACTCGTTATGTTGATCCTTATATTGGTACCGGAGGACATGGTCATACTTTTTTAGGAGCCAATGTACCTTTTGGCATGGTTCAGCTAGGTCCCAATAATTATACCCGCGGATGGGACTGGTGCTCAGGTTATCATTATTCGGATTCAATAGTAACAGGCTTTGGACATATGCATCTTAGCGGAACAGGAATTGGTGACTTAGGAGATATATCATTCATGCCGGCAATTGGACGTGTGGAAACAAAAAAAAGTACTCCGGAACAATACAAATCCGGTATCGGTTCAATCTATCGTCACAATACAGAAAAGGCTCGTCCAGGTTATTATGCTGTTCATTTGGATCGTTATAACGTGAATGTAGAATTGACTGCAACTCAGCGATGTGGGTTTCATAAATATACCTTTCCCGCTTCGAAAGATGCGAAGATTATTATTGATCTGGAAAGTGGTATTGGATGGGATAAAGTGACTGAAGGTTATATAACTCAGGAAAATGATTCTATGATTTCGGGCTACCGTTATTCTTCCGGATGGGCTAAAGATCAACGTATTTATTTTACTGCTGTGTTTTCCAAACCAATGCAGCATTTTATTGTTAGCGACTCAACAAGTATTTCCTCCGGTTTATCTTTAAAAGCTGAAAGAGTTTATGGTCAGGCTTTGTTTGACACTCGTGAAAAGGAAAATATATTTGTAAAGGTTGCCATTTCACCGGTAAGCATAGAGAATGCCAAAGCAAATATGAAAGAGGAACTTCCCGGCTGGAACTTCCGCCAGACAGTAGCAAAGGCTGATGCTGCCTGGAATAAGGAACTGAATAAAGTGGTGATAAAAGCCGATAATGCTGCCCGTATGCGCACTTTCTATACAGCATTATATCACACTATGATTGCCCCTTCGGTTTTCAGTGATTGCAATAAAGACTATCGGGGAGCCGATAAAAAAATACATAGGAATGCAACGTTTACCAATTATACCACCTTCTCTTTATGGGATACCTACCGTGCCGCACATCCTCTTTTTACGCTCCTTCAACCGGAAAGAACCAGCGATTTTGTGAATACGATGCTGGCCATCTATCAGCAGCAGGGAGAACTTCCGGTATGGCATCTGATGGGTAATGAGACCTATTGCATGGTCGGTTGTCCGGCTGTAATGGTCGTTGCCGATGCCTGTCTGAAAGGAATAAAGGGCTTTGATAAGAAACTGGCTTACGAGGCAATGAAGAAGACCATGATGCAGGACAGCCGTGGTTTGAAATACGTAAGGAAGTACGGCTATATACCTGCTGACAGTACCGTTGAATCCGTAGCTATGGGTTTGGAATATGCCATTGCCGACTGGAGCGTCGGACAGGTAGCAAAGAAAGAAGGCTTTACAGAAGATTACAACTATTTCGATAAACGCGGGAAATACTACCGTAACTATTTCGATACCCAGACAGGCTTTGCCAGAGGACGTGTAAACGATAATACCTGGAGAACCCCGTTTAACCCGTTTACTTCCATTCACCGTCAGAACGACTATACCGAAGGAAACGGTTGGCAATATACCTGGCTGGTACCCCAGGATGTGGAAGGATTGATCGGACTTTTCGGGGGAGAAAAAGCATTTACTTCCAAACTGGATTCGCTCTTTCTGGCCAAAGGCGAGCTTGGAAAAGACGCTTCCCCTGATATCAGCGGTCTGATCGGACAATATGCTCATGGCAACGAACCGAGCCATCATATAACCTATATGTATGCCTATGTGGGACAACCCTGGAAAACGGCGGATAAGGTACGTGAGATAATGAATACATTATATACAGATAAGATTGATGGCCTTTGCGGAAACGAGGATGTTGGACAGATGTCGGCCTGGTATGTCCTCTCGTCATTGGGATTCTATCCTCTTAACCCTTCAAACGGCTGTTATGTCTTCGGGAGCCCGGTAGTGAACAATGCCACCATCAGCGTGGGTAACAATAAGACATTTACCATGAATGTATTGAATAACAGTGTTGCGAATAAATACATTCAGAAAGTAACCCTGAACGGAAAGAACTATCCAAAATCCTATATCCTGTACAAAGATATAATGAACGGAGGAAAGCTGGTTATTGAGATGGGCAACAAACCATCCTCATGGGGCACAGCTCCGGCTGACCGTCCCCATTCGGAAATGTAAATGTTTACCGAATGAAGCATAACCATAACTTTAAGAAATGTATATAGCAAGAATATAATAATGATGAAAAGACACAGTTTTATAGTAGCTTTGTTTTCTTTGTTCTGTATAACCGGTTCTTTTGCTCAGAACCGCTATGAACTCAATAGTGGCTGGAAGTGCAGATCAATAAAAGAAGAAAAAGCCTCGGGAGAGGATATCTCCACACCATCTTATTCTTTATCGGCATGGAAAAATGCCGTTGTTCCCGGTACGGTGCTAACAACCCTGCTTGCCAACAAAGAGATACCGGATCCTTTCTATGGCATGAACAACGAACAGATACCAGATATCTATAAAACCGGCAGGGATTACTATACTTTCTGGTTTGTAAAGAACTTTAAGGAACAACAACCTGAAAACGGAAATCAGGTATGGCTTAAATTCCGAGGCATTAACTATAGCTGCAGGATATACCTGAATGGTGAGCTTGTAAACAAGGAACCGTATGAAGGTATGTATCTTCGCAAATCATTCAATATCACAAAACTTTTATCAAAGACAGGAGATAACCGCCTTGCTGTGATTGTCTTCCCTCCCGATCCGGTTGGTAATCCTAACGGAGGCCAGGGAGGTGACGGAACAATAGCACGTGGAGTCTCCCACCAGTATGTAGCTGGCTGGGACTGGATCCGCCCGATCCGTGACCGTAATACCGGAATCTGGGATAAGGTATATATTGAAAAGACAGGCAGTGTGAATTTAAGTGATCCGCATATCATTACTCAGGTTCCCGGCAAACGCACCCCCGAAGGCAAACAGAGCGAAGCCCTGATCAAAGTTTCAGCAGAAGTAGAAAATGCTTCGGATAACGTAGTGTCGGGTGTGGTTAAATTTTCAGTTGAAGGAAACGTAATCTCCAAAGAAGTAACCCTTGAACCCAATTCAAGGCAGACCGTTTCCTTGCCGGTTTACAAGATGCAGAATCCTCGCCTTTGGTGGCCTTCCGGTTACGGCGAACAGAATCTTTATAAATCCGAAATCTCTTTTGAAGAAAAAAACAAGGGAATTTCAGACAGTGAAAACCTTCAGTTTGGTGTAAGAGAAATCCAGACTCAGTGGAACCCGATAACCAGCAGCCGTGAAATACATGTCAACGGTCAGAAGATCTTTATCAAAGGTGGTAACTGGATCATCTCGGATGCAATGCTTCGTTTTACCCCTGAACGCTACGATACTGAAATCCGCTATCACCGTGATATGAATCTGAACCTGATCCGTATCTGGGGAGGCGCTTTGGTAGAACGTCCTGAATTCTATGAAGCTTGTGACCGTTATGGTATGCTTGTGTTCCAGGATTTCTGGATGTCCGGCGACTGCAATGGCCGATGGCTGGATCCAATGAAAAAGGAAGATCAGTGGACACGTAGAAAGTATCCGGATAACCACAGTCTGTTCCTGGAATGTGCAGCCGATATGGTTAAAATGGTACGCAATCACCCATCACTGGCAATCTGGTGCGGTGGAAATGAAATTGCTCCCCCTGATGATATCCTGACTGTTTTGCGCGATTCAATTATCGCCAAACTGGACGGTACCCGTATGTTCTTCGATTTTTCCAATACCGAAAAGATGTCATTAAATACCATTGGTGGAAACGGTGATGGTCCATACTCCATTCAGCCCCTGAGTGTATTCTGGAACTACAAAACCTGGCCTTTCAACTCGGAAGTCGGTTCAGTGGGAGTAGGCGATTATGAATCACTGAAACGTTTCATACCGGAGAAGAACATGGTGCTTCCTGTTTATCACCCGAATGAAAAGCCAAATGAAACCGCCGATTCCGTATGGACTTACCATACCTATACCGGAGTAGGCTATGAAGGCTTCCTGGAACCTTACGGAACCCCATCTGATATCAAAGATTTCTGCATGAAGGCCCAGCTGGTTAACTATGATCAGTACCGCGGACTGATGGAAGGATTCAGCTCTCACATGTGGAACTGGTACACCGGTGTAATAATCTGGAAGACTCAGAATCCATGGACAGCTATGCGTGGTCAGATGTACGATTACTACCTTGATCCTAATGCTTGTTTGTTCGGACTAAGAAACGGAAGTGAAAAGCTTCATGCCATGTGTAATCCTACTGACGGAACCCTTATGCTTGTCAATAACAGCTTCAAGGCTTGCCAGAACCTGACACTGACAGCAACGTGGTTTGATATGGACGGAAAGAGCCGTGAGATTACCCAAAAATCCACCTCCATTGATGCTTCCAGTAGCAAGAAACTGTTCTCCATAAGAAAAGAGCTTGATGCTCTTGCTAAAGAGAAAGGCGGTTTCCTCCGACTTCAACTGATGGACGAAACCAAGCAGGTTGTAAGTGAAAACATTTATTGGCTGCCCGACGGAACCGGTAAATACAGTGGCCTGTCTGCAATGAATAAAGCCAGACTAAAGGTTTCAGTAAAATCGTTGAAGGTAGGCAAAGTGGAAGTAACACTTTCCAATCCGGCCAATAATCCTGTGGCATTCTTTAATCGTATATCTGTTGTTGATAAGAAAACCGGTGAAAGAATACTTCCTGCATTTTACAGCGATAACTATTTTTCTGTAGTTCCTGGTGGAACGAAAACGATTGAGATAGAGTATAATACCTCTTCTAAATCAAATCAGGAAATAACAGTTGCAGGATGGAATGTTTCACAGCAAATAGTCCGTGTTGGTAAATAATATCTTCATTATTCAAATGTTAATAAGCAATGTATTAGATCTGTTTTTTAATTATACAACTATTCAATATAATCGTTTGAAAATATCTCTCTAAAGAGTTATTGGAAATGAAAAGATTAATATTACTTTTACGGTTAAATATAGTCTCGTATAATGGAAGATGAACTATTATAATTCTTAAAAAAAACAGATTTAAGCATTGATGGAAAATGTTATTTCATTGGCAGAAAGGATAAAGGGGGGGGATAGAGCCGCATTTAATGAGCTTTATTTGTTGCATTATTCTTCTTTGCGAAATTATGGGAGATCTTTTCTAAGTGCAACTGAAACAGAAGACATAATACAGGATGTTTTTTTAAATGTTTGGCTTCATAAGGAAAATATAGATGAAAACCTTTCGCTAAAAGCTTATCTTTTCCGCTCTGTTTATAATTCAGCATTGAATGTTTTGAAAAAGAAACAACCAGATCAAAAACTGTCTGATTATCAACAGGAAATTGAGAATATTAGGTGCCAATATTATGATCCGGATTCAAATGATGTGATTCAGTATCTTTACAACAATGATATTAAAATCAGAATTGATGCAGCAATAGAAAGTCTTCCTCCTAAATGTAAGGAAGTATTTATATTAAGCTACCTTGAAGATATGCCAAGTAAAGATATTAGCAAGAAACTAGCTGTTTCGTTAAGCACAGTCCAGAACCATACCTACAATGCATTGAAGCAATTACGTGAGAAATTAAGAAGAAATTCCGAAGAATTCTGATGCGGGTTGTCACATGCTTTTTTAGAAGTCATTAAAGGGGATTATTTTATTTTTTTTAAGTAATACAGAATGAATGTTAGACATAAAATAGAAGTAGTACTGCTCTCTTTTTTTCTGATTTTTCAATATTCCTTTGCTCAGATTGTAATAGTGAAAGGAGGCAGACCAAAGGCACGAATAGCTGTCGATAGAAATGACAGCATCGATATGAAGGCTGCACTATTACTTCAAACTTTCACTAAAAAAATAACTGGAGCAATTCTCGAAATAGTATCAAAAGAAAACGTAAAAAAAGGTGATGTTTTGATTGGCAACTTTCAACTCCCTCTTAAAGGTTTGAATGCATCTGATATTACTGAAGATGGTTTTTATATATCCTCGGCTGACGGGTATCTGCGTATTGTAAAAGGTGGAGGTAAAGGCTCAATATATGGGGTTGTTACTTTATTGGAAGATTATTTTGGAATACACTATTATGCAACAGAAACATATAGCATAAACAAGAGTAAAGATATGGTTATACCTTCGGGTATACATAAGATCGACAATCCGTCATTTCGATACCGGCAAACGCAATCTTACAGCTTCAAAGATCCTATGTACAAGCTGTGGCATCGATTGGAAGAGCCTGGGGAAGTATTTGCCAGCAACTTGTGGGTGCATACTTTTAATACATTACTCCCTGCGGCTGAATTCGGAGAAAAACATCCACAGTATTATTCGTTTATTAATGGTCAGCGTAGACCTGGGGTGGCTAGTCAGTGGTGTTTAACGAATCCTGACGTATTTGAGATTGTAGCTCACCGTTTGGATTCTATATTTAAGGCTAATCCCGGGAAAAACATAATATCAGTCAGCCAAAACGATAGCCAGACTCACTGTTCTTGTGATGAGTGCAAAGCGATTGATGAATATGAAGGCAGCCCCTCGGGAACAATTATTTATTTTTTGAACAAACTTGCAGCTCGTTTTCCTGATAAGGAGTTTTCTACACTTGCTTACTTATATTCTGTTCCGCCACCTAAACATATAAAGCCTTTGCCCAATGTGAATATAATGCTTTGCGATATAGGTTGTTATAGAGAGGTCCCATTAACAGAAAACCCTTCGGGCCAAGATTTTATGAGGAATATGGAGGGATGGTCGAAAATAACAAATAATATATTTGTATGGGATTATGGTATTAATTTTGATAATTATATTTCTCCTTTCCCTAATTTTCATATTCTACAGCCCAATATGGAGCTATTTAAAAAGAATAAGGCAACAATGCATTTTTCACAGATAGCAAGTATTAAGGGGGGGACTTTTCTGAACTTCGTTCGTATTTGGTTGCTAAATTATTGTGGAATACTTCGGCTAATGTTGATTCTATCATACATACTTTTTTAGATGGATATTATGGCAAAGCTGCTCCTTATCTTTATAATTATCTGAATTTGCAGAAAGGAGCACTGTTAGGAAGTAAAATTCCTCTATGGATATATGATACTCCAATAACACATAAAAATGGTATGCTGAATAAAGCTCTCATGCAAAAATATAAAGAGCTATTTGATGATGCTGAGCGAGCTGTTGCTGATAATCCAGTATACCTTAACCGTGTCAGAGAATCCCGCCTTCCGATTCAGTATGCCGAGCTGGAAATAGCACGGACCGACCCCATTGAAAATATAGCTGAGCTGAAAGAAAAATTAGATCTATTCAGGCAAAGAGCTAAAGAGCTTGGGGTAAAGGACCTCAATGAACGTAATAATACAGTAGAAGAATATTGTGAGCTTTATTCACAAAGGAATCTTTTTCATAAGAATACAAACCTGGCTCAAGGTGCTGAAGTAAATTATATTCTTCCGGCAAATGCTCCATACGATAAAATTGCAGCTAAGGCCCTAACTGATGGACTTTATGGAGCTGCTTCATACAACGAGAGTTGGGTAGGATGGATGGGAAAAGATGCTGAGTTTATTATTGATTTAAAGAAACCACAAGACTTTTGCAGTGTAGAAGTTGATTTTCTGCATAATTTAGGTGCCTGGATTCTATTACCTAAAAGCATGAGCTGCTATACATCAACTAACAATAAAGACTTTACATTAATGGGAACCACCGAAATACCTGAAGATAGAGACAGACCTGTTAAATACGTAAATATACCTGTGAAATCTGATAAAGTTATTAGTGCTCGTTATGTAAAAGTAAAAATAGAGACAATCGGCTTATGTCCTTCCTGGCATTATGGGGTGGGGAATCCAGCTTGGTTCTTTCTTGATGAGGTTCTTGTGCACTAGTTTTATTGTTATTATATAACAGAATTTTAATAAAAAGATATATATGAGAAAAATTGTTTTTACTATTCTATGTTCATTTCTTGTTCATACATTAGTTGCTCAGGAATTAAAATCTCCTGATGGTAATTTTATTCTTTCTTTTCGATTGAAAGATAATGGCACACCTGCTTACAAACTTCAGTATAAAGGAAAAAGTGTAATTGAAGAAAGTAATTTGGGGTTTGTTATTGCTCCTTCAATTTCCTTCAATGAAAATTTTGTTATTTCAAATACCCAGTTTGATAAATCGGATGAAGTTTGGCAGCCGGTTTGGGGTGAGCAAAAAGAGATCAGAGATAATCACAACGAGATGCTTGTTTCGCTGGATCAGACTTCCACAAAAAGAAGACTGAATATACGCTTTCGTTTGTTTAACGACGGGCTAGGCTTCAGATATGAATTTCCGGTTCAGGAGAATCTCCGGCATTTTACAATTAAGGAAGAAATGACTGAATTCAAACTCTCTGGTAATCATAAAGCATTCTGGATACCGGCCGATTATGATACGAATGAGTTTCCGATAACTACATCGAAGCTATCTGAAATAGCTGGTTTGATTGGTAAAGTTCGTGAAGAGCCTCTTTCTGCAAAATCTCCTGCACCTGGTTTGGCTGTGCAAACACCTTTGATGCTAAAGTCGGATGACGGATTATATATCAATATTCACGAAGCAGCTTTGGTTAATTATCCTGCAATGGTTCTGAATCTGGATGACAAGACTTTCTGTCTGAGTGCGCATCTCACACCTGATAAAAACGGAAATAAAGGTTATATACAGACCGGAACTGTAAGTCCGTGGAGAACTGTTGTTGTAAGCGATGATGCTCGTAATATTCTAGCCTCTAAACTAATTCTAAATCTGAATGAACCTTGTAAATTAGAAGACACTTCATGGATTAAACCGACAAAGTATATCGGCGTTTGGTGGGAATATTTCACAGGTGGTGGTTCTACCTGGGCTTATACAGATAATCCGGATATAATTATCGGCAAAACAGATTATTCAAAATTGAAATGTAATGGCCACCATGGCGCAAATACAGCTCATGTAAAAGAGTATATTGATTTTGCTGCGCAAAACGGATTTGATGCTGTTCTTGTAGAAGGTTGGAACGAAGGCTGGGAAGATAACTGGGCTTATTCAAAAGAACATATTTATAGCTTTACAAAAGCGTATCCGGACTTTGATGTGAAAGAGTTGCATCAGTATGCGGCTAGCAAAGGAATTAAAATAATTATGCATCATGAAACTACATCCTCGGCTATTAATTATGAACGTCAGTTAAATGATGCTTTCCGTTTTATGGTTGATAACGGATACAATGCAGTGAAGACCGGTTATGTAGGGCCTATAATCCCACGAAGTGAATATCATGATGGACAATGGATGGTCAATCATTATCTTTATGTTGCCCAAACTGCAGCAAAATATAAAATAATGGTCGATTCTCATGAAGCAGTTCGTCCAACAGGCCTTTGTCGTACTTATCCGAACTGGATTGCACAGGAATCAGCGCGTGGCACAGAATTTGAATCATTTAACGGGAATAAGCCCGATCATACAACGATTCTTCCATTCACCCGTTTGATGGGTGGTCCGATGGATTATACTCCGGGTATATTCCAAGGTGATTTGTCAGCCTATGGATCAAATAAAGCAAAGCTGAGTACCACTTTGGTAAAACAGCTTGCTCTATACGTAACAATGTATAGCCCGTTGCAAATGGCTGCCGATTTACCTGAGAACTATAAACGTTTTTCAGATGCTTTCCAGTTCATAAAAGATGTTGCAGTGGATTGGGACAAGTCCTATATTCTTGAAGCAGAACCTGGCGATTATATCACGATTGCCCGAAAAGCTAAAGGAAAGAATGAATGGTATGTTGGCGGAATTACCGATGAAAATGCACGTGAAGCTGTTATTGATTTGAGCTTTCTACCAAAAGGAAAGAAATTCCATGCAACAATTTATGCCGATGGTAAAGACGCTCACTGGATTAAAAATCCACAGAGTTATACGATAAAAACAATAACTGTGACAAGCACAACTAAGCTGAAACAAAGATTGGCTCCAAGTGGAGGAGTCGCTATAAGTATTAAATAGTCGATCGTTTGATAAATCAAATCGATGAACCAGTATGCAAATTCTTAACAAAACTTCTTTTGCATACAAAAAAAAAGTCATTATAAAGCCTCCGGCAGGATTTCCTGCTGGGGGCTTCCTATATTTGCAAATCTACAAGTAGAAAGTGAAATTCGGACGGTTCCAAAATATTTCTTTCTTTATATTTCCACAAAAAAGAAAAAGGCGAGTCGCCCCGCCTAAAATGTTTTCACAACGAGCCTTCAATGACTAACAAAGGCGTACAAGTTGTTGCTTATACAGCAAAGATACAATTATTCACAACTAACTGCCGATAACGTGGCATCCCCTGCATAGAATCACTGTCAGAAGTTAACACGTCCTGAAAGCTAACTCCCTCAACGATTGTAGGTATTTGGCTTTCGTCCGTTGCTCCGTTTGCTATCTTTTTTGCAATACAGATTAAAATAGCTTCGTTAATCCCTTGGAATTAGGTCTTGAGTGCTGCTAAGATTTTTTCTTTCATACCGTATGAATTTTAATTAAAAGTCCGTGGTGTAAAAGTATCTTATATATGACTGATAGTGAAGTTTTTAAAGTGAGTAAACACGATAATGTATTTTATGTTGTAAAAATATAGTTTTATGACAAAAATGATTATTTTTGTAAATCAATAATAATTAAATGAATATAATGAAGAAAGAAGTTATAAAAATTATATCAGAACACGACTATGATGTTTTTAATGATGGCACTCTTATTGTTTTTGGTAAGATATATACTGTAAATGAGCACATCTATTGGGATGTAGATCATTATTATAAACCATCTCCTATAGCTGGATACTATTTGCCATCAAAAAGTAGCTCTTCTATAGAAAGTGCTGAACGTTCAATGAGGGCATATCTAAGTGCGTTTTCAGATGATTATATTGTTAATGAGAACTATTAATTATGGAGCTTAAAGAATTCATAAGTGAAACTATCCAACAGATAGCATTAGGTGTTAAGGATGCGATGGATAAATGTGAAGAGTTAGATATTATTGTCAACCCTAATATTACTGTAGGTGCAAACGGAGATTATTATATCCCCAAAACCGGATCTACAAACATGCAAAGAAGAGTTCAATTAATTGATATGGACATTGCTATTACTGTTTCAGAAAGCTCAGAACAAAATGCTGGGGGTGGTGCAAATATCAAAATTCTTAATGTCGGTGGTGGAATAAAAGAAGGCAAAAGTACGTCAAATGAAAACAGAGTTAAATTCTCTATACCAGTATGCCTTCCTATTAGCAACGTAGATATTAAACCTAGAAATTTAGGAGGAATAATATAAAAATTAAAGATGGAGATTTTGATATTTACACAAAATAATAAATTTTTATTGGTGTATTGATATATAAGTGATATAGATTTTTTATTTCTTTTGTGCTTTGAGCTTTACCATTAATGATTTTCCATAAGAAGTTAATATCCAATATGTATATAAACCGCCACTCTTAAAAATATCAGTTTCAATATACTTCAAAGCCATTAATTGAATTAGTATTGTTTGAAAATCTTGGTCAGATATATCAAAATACTCCCCCAATAAACACTCTTCAATTTTTTTTCTAATATTTGATTCATCAACTGGTTTTAATAAAAGGGTTGAAATAGATAAAAAAATTTCATTCCATGATAATTCTTTGCTATATGTATTTTGCGAAGGTGTGCTGTCAAAAAGATCAAAGGTGTGAGTATAATGAACTTTAAATAAATCATCTCCTTGCTTATAAATCTCTGTTTCTTCTGGTATTTGTGAGCTTAAAAACTTTATTTGACTTAATAATGTTTCATTTTCCTTTTTTAAACTCAAAATCTGTTTGTTGGCATCAGCAGAAGAGACTTCATCTGCTTTTACCCATCCTGTTCTTTGATTAGTCTTTATTATTGAATTTAAGCTCAGAATAACTTTAGAGGCTAAATCATCGGCACTATCCCAAAATTTACATAGCCTCTTTTTAACATCAGACTTAAAGATTTCTAATTTCTCTTTTATTTTTGGATCTGAGTCAACATATTTAGCAGGTAGATATTGAGGATCTTTATGAATAAACGAGATTATAGGTACTCCTTGCTCTACAGCATACTCAAATTCTTTTTGAGTATAACTTTTGCCAGATTCTTCTTCGATAGAGCCATATTTTCCAGCAACGATTAATACATAATAATCACATTCTTTAATTAAGCTTTCAATCACCTTCCATTGTGAAGAATCAGAAGCGTTAAAATACTCCATACCTACAGGAAAACAATTCATCTGAAGAAGGGATTCCATCACTTTTTGACGTTCTTCTTTCAAATCTTCGTATGTAGAGCTAACAAATACTTGATATTTTTTTTCCATAATATTTTTATAATAAACTTATAGAAGGTAATTCCTTTGTCAAGGCTTGTATTCCTTTTGGATCTTATCTAATTGTTGTTTGCGTGGCTTATGAACTCCTGCAGCATAATGCCATAACTGACGTTCGTTAATACCTGTTATATGGCTCAACGCTGCTTTAGTAAAGATATTGCTGTAGTAATTGATAAATGTTGCAGCATCTATCTTAAATTTCAGTTCGAATTCTCCAGATAATATTTCAACCGGAGCTATATTCATATCCTTGTAAGATTCCAGATATAAGTCAATAGCCTCATTCATATTATCTTCAATCTCTTTGATATCATTACCTACAGTAATAACCGGAGCACTTTCAATATACGCACTCAAATTTTTTTCTGTATTTTCTATGACTATTTCGACTGTTTTCATATTATTATCAGGTGTTTAACCTTTTTAGTAAACACATTATCGAGATACAAATATCATAATAATATGAACACTAACAAAAAAGTATTCATTATTTTATAAAAATATACTCATAACTTGAATAATCTTAATCGCTGAAATTGATAAAACTTTATTTGTATAAGATTGTTTTACAAATAGCATTAGAATTTACACCAAACCATTAATGATATGAAAACAATCAATCTATGCTTTATCAGCTGTGCATTTCTGCTTAGTAGTTGTGCAGGAGTTAAATTCTATTCTGATCAAAATCTTAAAAGTGAAACAGGTCTTATTGTATATCCTCCTAGGCCATATATTTTAGAGACTGTTTATAGGACTTACCCAAATTCGAAGGATGATTCTTATTTTAATGACACTATTAATGTATCACATATTTATTTAGCTGACATTAAAAATCCTATTTATATTAAACAAATATCAGGAATTGGAACTTCAGACTTACAAATAGATCAAAGTTCTGGATTCCTGAAATCATACGGTTTAAGTATAGATACTAAAATTCCAGAAACTATAAATTCAATATCTGCCGCAGCGACTGGAGTTTTAAAAAGCGTAAGAATCCTCGAAGAAAATGCAAAAAGTCCTAGGACTGAAGCATTTTTTAAATTATATGAAATAACCATTGATCCTAATGATAAAACAAGGACTATTTTGAGAGAAGTAAAAATAGAAGATTTAAAATAAATGCAAGTTATCAATAAACCAATCAGGAAATGATCTTTCAGCACTTTTACGGTTTTCCCCAAACTATTTTGTGAAGTTCTTTGGCATAGGAGGTTGTGCATACTTTGATTTTTCTCTATTCTTAGGCTTCTCATTGAGTTTATCTAAGTGGGTAACAGAGACAATCACCGGTGTGCATATGCATCTGCAGGAAATATGCCATCCTGTGAACTTAAACTCTTTCGGATACCTTCCGGCCAATAAGCCGCAAAGAGGACAAACACCTTTTGAACGTGTTGTAGTGATATCAAAGCCTACCACAAAGTCAAGCTGACACCATCTGATCCAGTCCGCTTCACGATAGGCTTTGTTTATCTCATGGCCAGCTAAACGTAAGGCATTCTTATACGAAGAACGGTAAACTCATTGCCCGGGATGATACGACAAAGCATTCTTTGATGTTACCAGATTCCCATTTCTGCGTATTCGCCTGTAAAGTGAATCCGGGTTATTAAGTAATCCTCTAATTTCCCGAGATAAGGTTTGGGCACTCATGCCATTCGTTAAGGCGGAATTTGTATTATATAATGTTTACTTTACCGGAGGCTTACAATTATTTTAGCTTTTCCTTCAAGAACTCTTCCAATTCTTCCATCGAAATGTTTTTGGAAACAATCTTCCCCGTGTTGTCTATCAGAAAATTGGTTGGGGAAACGAAGATCGATAAACGATGTGCTTCTGTTCCGTTCTTGTCCCAATATTGTTTCCAGGTAAGTTTGTTTTCGGCAATCACTCTTTCCCAATCCGGCTTGTTCGCTATTTTATCGACTGATATGCCTACTATTTCGAATCCGTTATTGCCATATTGTTTGTACATATCCAGCATATTGGGAAACTGCCGTCGGCAAGGGTTACACCCGCTGTACCAGAAATCAACTAGTGTGTATTTATTGTGGAGGAATAATGACGAAGATAACTTCTCGTTGTTCTTATTTTGGCAATTAATGATTGGAAATGGTTGGCCAACTGAAAGTAGCTTGCCAATTTTTAGTCTTTCGCCTAAAACCTTACCGGCATAACTCTCCCGGAGTGTATTCGAAAATGAGCTGTAGATGGAATCGAAGATGGGCTCGTAGCCCCAGCCCATTAAACTAATAAGGTTCCAGAATGCAATCTTCGAGTCGGGATTCATTTTGGCGTATGCCAATAATGTGCTGTCGCTTTCCCTATACATTGCTTTTATTTCTTTATTCATTATATAGCTTATCTCTTTAGGTATTTGATAATTGTATTGCTTAAGTAGGCTATCGTATTTTTGATCAAACAATTTATTCTTTGCTATTATCTTTTGATAAAAAGCAACATTCTTTGGATATTCCTCCAGCATGGTCTTATTATTCACCTTTGGCACTGTTCGGAAAGAATCGATATTGACAGAAACAGTTTGCACTCCTTTTTCTAAGATGAAATCGGACGTGTAACCATTGTCGAAATGCAAAGATACTCCTTGCGCCTCCGGGATGTATCCCGAAATGGAAAATTTCTTATCCTTTATCTGAGCTACCAATTCTTTTGTTTTATTGGGGAGGTAATCAGAGTAAAAACAGAGATAAACTTTTCCGGAATCTGCCTTGATGGTGCCGTCTAATCTGAAATTCGATGGCTGTTTGTTTTGAGCAGTTAAACCCGCTATCGATAAAAGCAAAGAAAGAGAGAATATAAAATACTTTTTCATTTTATAGATATTTTAAGTATAACTTTATGCTGTATCTATCTGGAAGAGAACTAATATTCCCAGATAAGTTGCTTATGAAGCAAAGATATAATTTTGAAATCAATTTACAATCTAATTGTCGCTATTTTTAATAAAAAAATGTTATTGCTTACCAAACACAGATATAAGTTTATAGAAGCAAAAAACAGCATCAACAATTCCTTTTATTATAATCCAATTATTACTTTATAATAATTATAAAGTAATAATTATATTTGCGTAATACATCAAGGATTAAAGTAGTGATTTTGATATGGTGAATGAGGCAGTTTTTATATATTTATCTGATGGAAATTAAAGGCTTTTCTATCGTCAAACTTAAATGTGGATATTCTTTAAAGCTGTATTTTATTCATTATCAGCACGATGAAAATTTCTAGGTGGTAGAGGTGGCAGTAAAATAATACTTTTTTCCTTTCTGGAAAATTAATTTTAAGAATTCCGTTTTACTGCCACCTCTTCTATGTTGCAATCCAAATTATAAGAGTATTATTAATATTTATTATACTTTTTATTAGCTTTGTAATCAGGAAGTTGAAGAGGAAACAAGCTCTGCTGAGGAGCAACTTGCCAGCAATAAACTTCCTGCGTTACGCTGTAACATCATTTTGAGGGGACAGTCTGTATGATTTTCCCCTCTTTTTATGTTACAGATATCGCTATATGGCTAGGAAAACCTATTAGACATGTTTCTCTAGCCTCAAAAATCATTAGTAAATTCCTATATAAAACAACCTTCTATAAGTAGTTCTAACTGATCCTTTCAGTTTCTACATATTCCTTTTCAGTTCAATAGGAAAAGAGGCCGCAATCTGCCAAAGCAGGCAAAGCTGCAAGAGGTGGCTAGCGGTCACTCTTTATATAGATTTTATATGGGTATTATTATTTAACCATTCCATATTCGTATTTATGTTTCTTTTTTAGAGTGTAATATATTCTGTTTAACAACTTTCTTGCAATTCGTATGATTGCTTTATTGGGTTCCATTCTTTTGCAAAGCTGAATAAAACTATGCGTCAGAGCTGGATCTATTCTTGAAGCAACCCAAGCACTTTCAATCAGACCTTTCTTTAAATGAATTTGACCTCTAAAGGTCATTTCTCCATTATTACTCGTTTCTCCACTCGAATGACAAGTTGGTATTATTCCTACAAAACAGGCTAGCTTGTCAGTGTTAGAAAAGCGCTCTATATTTTCTATTTCCAATAGAAAAGTAAGTCCTGTAATCAAGCCGATTCCGGGAATACTTCTTATTAATTCCATCTCTTTAATATATTTATCAGAAATAGCCAAGCTATGAATTTTCTTATTCACTTCTAATAAAAGAAGGCGCTGTTGTTCTACTTCCCTTATCAATAGGGATAATGCTTCATTTCCATTTTGCGTATTTAGGGATATTTCTTTTAACCATTTAAGAAAGCGTTTTGACCAATGACAAGATGACTTTTCAAATTCAGGAGGATAGGCTATTCCATAAAAATGAAGAAAAGACTTTATTCGCTGTTTAAAACGAGCCAGATCCTTGACTAACATTTCTCGAGAACGAACCAAAGAACGATTTTCTAAGGTCTCAATCAATGGAATATGTATTCCAGTGAGTTCTCTAGCTCTCAGAGAACGGGCTATTTTCTTGCTATCACAAGAATCATTCTTATGCACATGTTCCTTTTGACTAGTCGGTATGTCAGCGGGATTGACTACTATATTTTTTATATTCAACTTTTCCAGTTCAAAGTGAATATGAAATCCACAGAATCCGGCTTCATAAGCAGAATAGTAATTACCACCAGGAAAATTTTCATCCAGATATTTCCATAATAATATGGGAACCGGTGGCTGACTAAAAGTCTTATGATGCAAATGTTCTGTGTAGATTGTCACTGCCCAACTCTTTAGATGAACATCAATTCCAACATAAATATTTTCTCCATTGAAATTTACTTTGTTACTTTGTGTACGCATAAGCTTTGAATATTTGAATGTTTAAGTTTGGTACCTCAAATATAAAAAATACTCTTAGCTTATGCTTCTTCTTTTCTCACTTAAGCATATTTATTGCAAACATAGGATCTGACACCTGATGATTCTTATTTGTCTTATTTATAGTGGTTTATGGAAATGGGGAAGTGCAGATGTTGTGTTTTTAATATTTTCTTAATAACTTGCCACAGTGTTTCCTCGTTTCGTTAAATACAAAGTTATTTATATATTTAAAAAATATTCATTTTAACGTAAAGTAGAAGGACTCTTTTTGTTTTTATCTTTCAAATTTTAATAAGCTATAAGCAAAAATATTAATTCAGATGAATAATGTATTTAATATATTTTCAACAAGAGAAATAGCTCTGATTATATGGCTTTTCATATTTTTAATTTTTGTATCTAGAACAAAAGAATTAAGGGTTTCTATTGTAGAGGTTATCAAAGCATTCTTCAAAAGAAAACTTTTTTTGGCTTTTAGTACCCTTTTAGTATATGTGCTATTTGTAATTTTCCTTTTGTTTTATATAGGATTTTGGGATATATCATTATTGAAAGATACTATTTTTTGGCTTTTATTTTCAGGATTTATTTTATTTATAAATATAAACAAAGCTGAAGATGTAAACTATTTCTCAGGACTTATTAAAGATAATATTAAAATTATTGTTTTTTGGGAGTTTATGTTTAATTTTTATACGCTTAGTTTAGTCGGAGAATTAGTCTTTATTCCTTTGATTTTTCTGTTAACTACTATGCAAGCTTTTGCAGAGGATTCTTCAAAGCAAGAAGTGAATCATAAAAAAGTCGTTGTTTTATGCAAAAAGGTATTAGGACTTATTGGATTAGGTATTATTTGTTATGTTATATACAAAACAATTACAGAATATGAACTTCTATTCTCTGTTACAAATTTTAAATCGTTTATATTACCTGTTTTATTAGTATTACTAACATTACCTTATTTTTATCTTTTATCACTATATATAATTTATGAGAACTTTATTGTTATCGTGAAGCATTATTATAACGAAGATCCGATTATTAGTAAGAGTTTAATTAAGGCAACTTTCAAATATGCTAATATTAACATAAACACATTAAAACGTATTCAGAAATATCAAACACATTTTGATTCTTCAAAAGAAAAACCAGATGAATACATAAAAAGAGTAGCAAAAAAAGTTAAGTATGTTATATCTAGTGAGGCAAGACTAAAAGCATTCAATGATATCCAAACAGTTATTGAAGATCTTTCAAATATTGGCATTGGAAAATTAAATGATTGGCATAAACCATATGCAGGTGAGGATTGTTATTTGTCAATGACTAATTATTATTCGTTTGGGATAGATTACATGGCTAAAATTCCCAATACTATTGCTTTTTATTTGACAGGAGAAGAAACCTATATCAAACAGTTAGATGTTGTTTTAGATATAGGTTTTCAGCAAGATAAACATCAGGCAATAGAAAAATTCATAGAAGTATTAGATCTAACATTCAAGTGCCTGGATATTCCTATGCTTGATAAACTATTAAAGTCAATAATTTTAAATAAAGAATACAATAAACAGTATGACACTTATAGTATATTATTAAATTATGAGAAGCTTGAAAGAATTGAAAAATATAAGATAGGTATATTAACAACAATAAATTAGTTGAATTATTTATATATGACAATAAATCTGAATTGTAAAGACATAGTCGAAAAATTATCTATTTTATAATATTGCGATTGCAGACAGTAAATTTCCACAAGATGAACAGTTTATAGAAAAGAGAAATTCATATATTGCCTTAGTCGAAAATAACGTTACATAAAAATCTATATTACAATGATTCTTGATATTCGACCTGAATCGGAGTATATAAATTAATCAGCATTCCTTGAAACAAATAGCTGTTTGTATGTATTAAGCGTTACGAATTTAGCTTGTTGTCAGCTACAATTAATGGATTCCGAACTATTTTTCTACATTTCTCTTCAACCATTCCAACCTGCGCATATCAGGTAAATGTTTCACTTTGAAATACTCAAATTTTACATTAAATCCTTTACCGTCAGGACAGGCAGCCATGATTCCAACCATTACAGGAGTGTTATCTTTTAACCATGCATTCCGCATCATAGTGTAATTCTTGTCATCAAACGAATAGAATATTTCAACAGCATCTAGTCGTCTGATGGCTTTAATCCAGACATAAGAAACGGGCTTATCTATTGTAATAACACTCCAGTCGCTTGTTTTATGAGTAACTACAGTGCTCAGGTTAAATTTTTCGTCCACAAACTCAATACCAGCTTTAATGTAATTCTCAGGATCAATGCGGAGCATTAGTCCGGCTTGGTCGAATCGTGCTTTATACTCACCTGTAATCTTTACTTTTGCTTCAAATTCACCGCCGTATGTTGAATAATAGAAAGGGGCGTCATCAACTGTAAATCCATAATGAGAGATACGCCAATAATCGCTTTGCGGAGTGACATACATTGAAACAGTCTTATCCTTAATTTCCCATTGTTCAGGTTCATTGTACCATTGCATCTTTTCTAATGTTTGAGCAGATATTATTTGTGTTATAAGCAGTGTAAATAATATTGAAATAGTTTTTTTATTTGTCTTCATATTTAATTCCTCTAAAATGAAATAAACATGTGTTTTAATTACCTTTGCAAAGGTAAATGCTTGTATATAAAAAGGCAATACTGATTAATAACCATTCTTTTATATACTATTATGGATGTTATACACAAGTTGAATGATGAATTGCTGAAACAGAAATTCACAAAAGAACAAGAGTGGTCTGCCCGATTAGATGAATGTAAACAAATAGCTTTAAGTTATGCACGGATCGAAAATTCTATAGCTGTATTGAGTGATATGAAAACAAATACAAGCTATATATTTTATGGAGGAGTGGCAGAAAGATTAGGCTTGGCAAAACGAAGCACTACGAAAATTATTCATTCTATATGGGAAGAAGAGATATTTAGTCGCATTCATCCGGATGATTTATTGGAAAAACATCTGCAGGAACTTCGTTTCTTTAATTTTTTGAAGACTGTACCGAAGAAAGAGCGTACAGATTATTATATTGCCAACAATATACGTATGCGGGATGGTTCGGGCCTATATGTTCAGGTTTTGCACAGAATGTTTTATATAGCCAGTCAGTCAGATGGCAGTATACGGTTGGCTTTATGTCTATACAATTTATCAACAAATGCTTCTTTTGGCAATATTATAATCAACTCTGCAGATGGATGTATTCTTGAATCTGAAACTCAAACTGCTAATAATATATTGTCCGGCAGAGAAAAAGAAGTTTTACAGTTAATTGATAAGGGCAAAATGAGTAAAGAAATAGCTTCCGTTTTATCCATAAGTATAAATACAGTAAACAGACATCGACAAAATATATTGGAGAAGCTTCATGTGGATAATTCTATTGAAGCATGCCGGATTGCAAAAGGACTGAACTTGTTTTAGAATCCTTCAATAAATAGTAAAGGCTCAAATCACATTACGATGAATGTGGCTTGAGCCTTTTATTTGCCTGCTTTAAGCTTATTGAATGTTTTTATGAATCTTAGCCATATATTTCTTTAATCTATCAATATCCTTATTGGTAATAATTTCCAGAATATCTTTCAACTCACGGCGGATATTCTCCACTTGTGCCAGAGTACGTGGGTTGAAAAGGATCTCCAGAAGCAGATAGCCATCTTCACTCATTTTATTTTAATGTTTTTTTTAGAACTGAGATTCATGTAATTATCTCGCTGTTTTTAGGAACTAAAGTGGATGTAACTTTGTTAATTTACCAGATGTGAATCAAATATACTGCTTTTAAAATATTTGGAGTAACCATGGACTTTCCTATTTTTAAATTATAAAAATATGATTAATTTCTCAAAAATTAAGATCCCTGAATTAATACAATTTAAAGAAAGTTCAGAAGAGCAACCTCTGCGTGGAGAATTATTCAATGTGGAGCAGTTAGCTCATTATGCTCAGGTGCTTGCTTCCGATCAGCAGAAAATCTGTGAAGACGGAGAAGATTTTCTGCTTGAGAAACTGAACTATAATGATACAGTGTTGCGTGATTATAACCGTTTAATCCTTGCTGTCAAGAGGCCGCGGAATATCACACCTGCTGCTGAATGGTTAGTGGATAATTTTTATCTCATTGAAGAACATATTCAGCTCGCCAGACGCCATTTTTCAAAAAAGTATAGTAGACAATTACCTATTCTCTACAAGGGGCAGTCAAAAGGTCTTCCACGCATTTACGAAATAGTACTTGAACTCATTTCGCACACGGATGCACAGATTGATGTTGAATCACTTTATGCATTTTTTAAAGCTTACCAAACTGACTCGACTTTAAAACTGGGAGAGTTATGGGCTATCCCGATAATGTTGAGGCTGGCGTTGATAGAGAATCTTTATCGCATTGTTTCACGTCTTAAAGTGAATCAAGCCCATCGCGATATGGCTAATTTGTGGGTAGATAAACTTCAGCACATGGCAGGGACAAGCCCGTCAAAGTTAGTGGAGATACTGGCTGATATGGCCAAATCTGATATTCCACTGAGCAGTGCTTTTGTCTTTGAATTTTGCCAGAGATTATCGTCTCAGAATCCGATGTTGCACATGGCACGCAGTTGGCTTGAACAACGATTGGCTGAGAGCGGTTTGTCCATTGAGGAATTAATACATGACGAGAGTCAAGATCAGGCTGCTAATCAGTTGTCTGTGAGTCATTCTATAGGAAGCCTTCGTTTCCTTGGAACCACAGATTGGCAGATTTTTGTTGAGAAATTGAGCATTGTTGATCGTACTTTGCGTAACGATCCTGAAGGTACATATTGTATTATGGATTTTCCCACGCGGGATCGTTACCGTCATGTGATTGAAGAACTTGCCAGGAGAAGCCCTTTCTCAGAGGTAGAAGTAGCCCAAAAAGCAATCAAATTAGCTAAAGATGCCTTTGTACAGAAGCTTGATAAACGGAATGCACATGTAGGCTTCTATTTGATTGGAGACGGAAAAGCGTCTTTGATGAAGGAAGCTAAAGTAAAAAGTTCTTTTGGAACAGTCGTTGAAAATTCCATTCACCGCTTTCCTTTGGTTTTCTATGTAGGCTTTATTACACTATTTACACTGTTTGGTACTTTTGGTTTTGTGAAGATATTGCAGTCTCTTGGGAATTTTGTTGTTGATTGGGAATCTATAACTCTAGTAATTATTTTCCTTTTTTGCGTTAGTCAGCTGGCTCTTGCTTTAGTTAACTGGATTGCCATGTTGATTGTAAGTCCCAATTTGATTCCCCGTCTCGATTTTTCCGAAGGTGTTTCATCGAACTGTCGCACCATAGTCGTTGTACCTACCATGTTATCTAATAAGGACTCCGTTGATAAACTCATTGAGAATATGGAGCTCTGTTTTCTTTCCAATCGTGACCGTTATCTTCATTTTGCCTTGTTGACTGATTTTAATGATGCTGCCAATGAAGTGATGCCTATGGACGATTTCTTGCTTGAACGAGCGCGGTTTAGGGTTGAAAGACTGAATAAAAAATATGCTGCCGGATGCAATAATGTTTTCTTTTTATTCCATCGTCCGCGTCGCTGGAATCCAGGTGAAGGTAAATGGATGGGATTTGAACGTAAAAGAGGTAAGTTAATGGAGCTCAATTCTTTTCTTAGAGGTGGCTCTACCGATGCTTTCTCGCTGATTGAAGGTGAAACATCAATTCTTGCATCTGTTAAATATGTTATTACACTTGATACTGATACGCAATTACCATGGGGTAGTGCGCGAAAATTAATTGGAGCGATGGCACACCCTCTGAACCGTCCCGAGTTTGACCCTAAACACAACGTTGTTGTCAAAGGTTACGGCATTCTTCAGCCACGCATAGCGGTAAGTCTGGTAAGCAGTCGATACTCCTTATATGTACGTCTTTTTTCGGGTGATGCAGGAATTGATCCTTATACGCGCGTAGTTTCTGATGTATATCAGGATATTTTTTGCGAGGGTTCTTTTATAGGTAAAGGGATTTATGATGTAGATGCTTTTGAGCAAGCTTTGGCTGGAAGATTTCCTCAGAATAGAATTCTTAGTCATGATTTACTGGAATCAACTTACGTACGTTCGGGTCTTATTAGCGATATAGAGATGTACGAGTCTTATCCATCAGGTTACAACATGGATGCCAACCGTCATTACCGTTGGATTCGAGGGGACTGGCAAATTGCAAGATGGCTAATGCCTCGTGTCCCTGTGTCTGGTAAAAAGAAGGAACGTAATCCTATATCTGGATTGGCCAAATTTAAAATATTCGATAACCTTCGTCGAAGCCTTGTATCACCGGCACTGTTACTTCTTTTGACAGGCTTCTGCCTGTTTTTCCCTCAAAGTACATGGATCGGTCCTCTGCTTGTGCTCATCATTGCAGCATTACCTATCATAATAGGAATGTCTATTAGTGTTTTTCGCAAATCAATCGACCAGTCATGGTCGCTTCATCTGCGGGAAGTCTTTCAAAACGGAGAACGACAGTTGGGACAAGTTCTGCTTTCATTGGCGTTGTTACCTTACGATGCTTTCTTGTGTACAAATGCAGTACTGCGTACCTTGTTTCGTTTGATTTTATCACATAAGCATTTGATGCAGTGGCAAAACTCTATAGATGCTCAACGAACTGCAAATAATTCGCTTTTAGGTTATTACACCCTAATGTGGTTTGCTCCTGTTTTTGCAATGATAGGTGGTGTACTTTTATCTTTTTTACAGCCGGCTACACTACCATACTCACTCCCTGTTTTACTTGTTTGGTTTACGGCTCCCTATTTTGTTTGGTGGATTAGCTGTCCAATAAAGTTGCATATTCCAGAGCTTTCAAGTGAACAAACACTTTTGTTACATCGGATTGCTCGTAAAACATGGCATTTCTTTGAAACTTTTGTTAATGCTCAAGAAAGTTGGCTTCCTCCCGACAACTTTCAGGAAATACCTGTACCCACGATTGCTTCCCGCACATCGCCTACTAATATTGGGCTTTCATTGTTAGCTAATCTGGCAGCATTTGACTATGGATATCTGCCTGCAGGCAAGGTGATGGAGCGTACAAATCAAACCTTTGCAACGATGGGAAAACTCAAGAAGTATCGCGGGCATTTATTTAACTGGTACAACACACGAACTCTTGAACCGCTTTCTCCGTTGTATGTGTCGAGTGTGGATAGTGGTAACCTTGCCGGGCATCTGCTTGCACTCAGTCAGGGGCTCAAGGAGTTAAGGGAAGCTCCGATTTATTCACCGGATATTTTTGCCGGACTGATTGATACGGTGCGGGTTTTAAAACAGCTTGCTGGTAAAAATGTGGCTTTACAGCAACTTGAAAGAGAGTTGGAAAATACGCCTCCTAATACAGTACAAGCTGCATATAACTTACTTAAATCCATTGCTAGTCAGATAAATAATATAATTTCATCGTTAGATTCTTCAAATGTAGAATTACAGACATGGGGACAAACATTGAAACTAAATTATGAAGAACATTTGGAAGAACTGTTGGCTCTTGCTCCATGGGTTGAAATTGATTATTTGCTTCACAAAGTGAGCTTATCAGAAAGTATAGAAATGATTCTTACTAAATTTGAGATATTTGATAAAGTGCCTACATTGAGTGAAGTTGCCCGTTTTGAAAAAACTATTTGTCCATTATTAGAAACCGAATTGATCAAACTTTCCGAAGTTAATGATCTATCAAGAAAAGAAGAAACTGACTTCGTCAGTATATTGTTGCATTGTCTTCATAAAGCTGCCAGGCATGCTATTCAGAGGAAACAAATGCTTAAATCAATAATACATCAAAGTGAAAACTTTGCACGAATGGATTTCACTTTCCTTTTTGATGCTTCGAAAAAGTTATTTTTAATAGGGTATAATGTTACTGAACAGCGTGCAGATGCAGGTTGTTATGACCTACTTGCTTCCGAAGCCAGGCTTTGCAGTTATGTAGCTATAGCACAAGGACAGGTGCCTCAGGAACATTGGTTCTCGCTTAATCGTCTGTTAATTGTTTCTAAGGGGCAACCAGCATTACTTTCATGGAGTGGTTCTATGTTTGAATACTTGATGCCTTTACTGGTGATGCCAAGCTTTGATAATACTTTACTTGACCAAACTTGTAAGACTGCGGTACAGGAACAAATAGAATATGGCAAAAAACTTGGTGTGCCATGGGGCATGTCCGAGTCGGGATACAACCGTACGGATGTCCATCTGAATTATCAGTATAGGGCATTCGGTGTGCCTAGCCTTGGTTTAAAGAGGGGATTGTCTGAAGATTTGGTTATTGCTCCTTATGCCACAGTAATGGCACTGATGGTGGCCCCACGGAAGGCCTGCGAAAATATGCAACGCCTATCTGCTGAAGGAAAAGAAAGTACTTACGGTTATTATGAGGCGATAGATTATACTCCGTCACATCTTCGTCCGCATGTTTCAAGTGAGAATATCTGTTCTTTCATGGCACACCACCAGGGAATGAGCCTTTTGTCACTGGTTAACCTGATGAAAGGTGGCTCAATGCAACGACGCTTTATGTCTTGTCCGATGCTTAAAGCTGCTGAGCTGCTATTGCAGGAACGTATTCCTCAAAGCGTTACTGCGAGCGTAATTCCTGACGATTCGAAATTTGAACTTGAAGGCTTGCATCCACTTCTTGTGGATAGTTCCGAAATAATGCGCATATTCAAGGATACTACTATAGATCCCGAGGTACATTTATTATCCAACGGCCGTTATCATGTAATGGTGAACAATGCCGGAGGAGGGTATAGCCGCTGGAATAATCTGGCCGTCACACGCTGGCGTGAAGACGCTACATCTGACAACTTGGGTATGTTTGTTTATTTGCGTGACAGTGATACCGGCGAATTCTGGTCAACTGCATATCAACCGACTTTGCGTACAATAAAAGGCTATGAGGCTATATTTACCCAGGCTTATGCTGAATTTCGTCAACGTCAGTCGGGTCTAGAGGTTCATACAACTATTTGTGTCTCTCCGGAAGATGATATCGAATTGAGGCGTATTAAACTAACCAATCATTCACATGTACCTCGCAACATTGAACTTACTACTTACAGCGAAGTGGTAATAGCACCTCAGGGGGCTGATGAGGCCCACCCTGTTTTTAGTAATCTATTCGTGCAAACGGAATTTGCACCTTCTTCTTCTTCTATATTCTGCACACGTAGAGCGCGGTCGCAAGAAGAAACAGTACCTCACCTGTTACATCTGATGCTGGTGCAAGGCGAACAACAAGGAAGTCTTTCATGCGAAACTGACCGTTCTCGTTTTGTAGGTCGAGGACGTTCTTTAGCAAACCCTCTGGCAATGAGAAGTACAGGGGATTTGTCAGGATGTACTGGTTCGGTGCTTGACCCAATCATTTCATTACGCCGTACAGTAACCATTCAGCCGGGCAAATCCGTAACGCTATACATTGCATTGGGTATGGCTGAGACAAGAGGCTCCATACTGGCCTTATCAGATAAATATCAAAATACTCGTATGGTTGACCGTGCTTTTGAACTGGCATGGACACATAGCCAGGTCGTATTACATCAACTTAATGTGACTGAAACAGAAGCTCAAAGTTATAGTAAACTTGCCAGTTCCTTGATATATGCTAATCCATTGCTTCGTGCTGCTCAAGGGGTGTTGAAAAGTAACAGACGTGGGCAGAATGCTCTTTGGGGATATAGCATATCTGGTGACGTTCCTTTGGTATTGCTACGTATTAGTGATGCTAAAGGACTCGACCTGGTACGGCAGATTTCTCTGGCGCATGCATACTGGCGTATGAAGGGAATTACTGTTGAACTGATAATCCTGAACGAGGATGTTTCTGTGTATCGTCAGTTTATTTATGATGAAATTATTAATCTTATTTCATCAGGTATTGAGGCTCCTTTACTTGAAAAACCAGGTGGCATTTTTATTCGCAGAATAGAACAAGTGCCTCGTGAAGATGTACTTTTGCTGCAAGCGACTGCCCGCATTGTCTTGGATGACAAGCAAGGCATGCTGGCTGAGCAACTTGAAACTCTCAAAATTCCTGAATTAATGGTTCCCACTTTAATTCCTTCGCGAACAGCGTTGCCCGAAATTCTGGAACCGCTTCAAACGCGAGACTTGATTTTTACAAATGGCCTTGGTGGATTCACACGAGATGGGCACGAATATGTTATAACGCTTCAGCCGGGACAAACAACGCCTGCGCCGTGGTGTAATGTGTTGGCCAATAACCAGTTTGGAACAGTGATTTCTGAGAGTGGAGGATCATACACCTGGGCCGAGAATTCTCATGAATTTCGTCTTACACCTTGGAATAATGATCCTGTAGAGGATCCTTCGGGAGAAGCTTTTTATATACGTGATGAGCAAACCGGGCAATTTTGGTCACCTACTCCGTTACCGGCCCGTGGGGCAACACCTTATGTAATTCGTCATGGATTTGGTTACACGGTATTCGAACACAGTGAATTCGGAATTGATTCCGAGCTGTGGATATATGTTGCAATGGATGCTCCGGTCAAATTTGCAGTTTTGAAGTTGTATAACAAATCGGGACGTTCACGTCGATTGTCAGTCACCGGATATTACGAATGGGTATTGGCTAACATGCGGCAGAAAAGTCTGCTACATGTCCAGACAGAGATAGACGTTAAAACCGGAGCCTTGTTTGCCCGAAACTTCTACAACCCTGATTTTGCAGGACGGGTAGCTTTTGTTGATGTGGGTGAAGCGCGCACATTGAGTGGTGACCGTAAAGAATTTATCGGTCAGAACGGAAACCTATCGCATCCTGCTGCAATGAAACATACTCGACTTTCTGGAAAAGTAGGAGCCGGGCTTGATCCTTGTGGTGCCGTACAAGTGGTGTTTGATTTGGCTGATGGACAGGATCGGGAGACTCGGTTCAGGCTTGGCTTTGCAAATAACAAGGAAGAAATGCGTCAACTGGTATTGCGTTTCCAAAAGACTGGTGCTACTCGTGAAGCGCTAGAAGAAGTATGGGCCTATTGGAACCATACCCTTGGAACTATAAATGTTGATACTCCTGATCCTTCAGTGAATGTAATGGCCAATGGTTGGCTGTTGTATCAGACTCTTAGTAGTAGAATATGGGCAAGGTCTGGTTTTTACCAGTCTGGCGGTGCCTATGGTTTCCGCGACCAGCTGCAGGATGTGATGGCGCTGGTGCATGCCGAGCCTGCCATTACCCGTAAACAGATACTTCGTGCAGCAGCTCATCAATTCCATGAAGGAGATGTTCAACATTGGTGGCATCCCCCCTTGGGACGCGGCGTGCGAACACATTTTTCTGACGACTACCTTTGGTTGCCATATGTTACATGCAAGTATGTGTCCTGCGTTGCCGACACTGGTATCCTCGACGAGATAATACCTTTCATTGAAGGCCGGACATTGCGATCCGACGAAGAATCTTATTATGATATGCCTGGTCGTTCTGATGAGTCTGCTACGCTCTATGAACATTGTGTAAGAAGCATTAAAAACGGGCTCAGATTTGGTAGTCACGGGTTACCCCTTATTGGATGTGGTGACTGGAATGATGGAATGAATCTGATTGGAAAGGAGGGACGTGGTGAGAGTGTATGGCTGGCTTTCTTCTTGTATGATGTGTTAACTAAATTCTCTAAAATAGCGATTCTGCGTAACGATAATGACTTTGCCGAAAGCTGTCTTGCGCATGCACATGATTTACAACTCAATATTGAGTTACATGCGTGGGATGGTGAATGGTATCGTCGTGCATACTTTGATAACGGAGAACCACTTGGATCTAAAATTAACCAGGAATGTTGTATTGATTCTTTGCCACAAAGTTGGTCCGTGATTAGTGGTGCTGGAAATTTGAGACGAACTGTGCAGGCTATGGATCAGGTTAACAAACAGCTGGTGAACCGCAACGATAACTTAATTCAGCTATTTACCCCACCTTTTGATAAATCTATCCTCAATCCGGGTTATATAAAAGGTTATGTTCCTGGTGTGCGTGAGAATGGTGGTCAGTACACACATGGTGCCATCTGGGCTGCCATGGCTTTTGCCCTCATGGGACAAACCGAACGCTCCTGGGAGCTTTTCGGTTTGCTAAATCCTGTACAGCATGGCAAAACAGCTGAACAGATTGCTATATATAAAGTGGAACCTTATGTTGTGGCGGCTGATGTGTATGCTTGTGCACCTCATACCGGTCGAGGCGGCTGGACATGGTACACTGGTTCTTCCTCTTGGATGTATCGTCTTCTGGTTGAAATGCTTTTGGGCGTAAACAGATTGGGAAATAAATTAAATCTGTTACCTTTGCTCCCTCAAAATTGGAATAGTTACAAAGTTCATTATCGTTTTGGAAAAACGGTGTATCATATCACCTTCAATCGTATCACAGACGACTCGTTGTCCCGTCTTATCCTTGATGGAAAAGAATTATCGGAAAAAACAGTGCTACCTTTAGAAGACGACTTGAAAGAACATTTTGTAGAAATGTGGTTGTAATTATGGATAAAGAAAGGTATTTCCTCCATTTCAAAGGAGGATTGTATAAGATGATAACTGTTGCCAAAGATAGTGAAACCTTAGAACGTATGGTTGTTTATCAGGCTTTATACGGTGAAAAGGGATTCTGGGTTCGTCCTGAGAAAATGTTTTTTGAAAAAGTGCTCAGAGACGGTGTTGAGATTCCTCGGTTTAAGGAAATAACGAAGGAAGAAATGATGGATCTATCTCAAAAGGCGGATAGATATTGAGATCAGATAGCATATTCTATCTGACTGAAGAATACAAAAAAGAAAAAGGCTCAAGTTACATTACAAAGAATGTGCTTGAGCCTTTCTAATCTTTTAGCTACAGTTTATTGAATGTTCTTTCTAATTTTAGTCAGGTACTTCTTCAATCTGTCAGCATCCTTATTGGTAATAATTTCCAGAATCTCTTTCAGCTCTCTGCGGATATTCTCCACTTGTGCCGGAGTACGAGGGTTGAAAAGAATTTCCTGAAGCAGATAATCGTCTTCACTCATTAAACCTTTGGCTATGGCCATGTGCTTCTTGAATGTGGTGCCTGGTGCTTCCTGATGTTTCATTACCGCTGCAAAGACGAATGTTGAAACAAATGGGATTGATAGTGAATATGCAACAGTATCATCGTGCTCATCAAAGGAATATTCAAAGATATTCAGTCCAAGAGTGCTGTACAGGTCTTTGAAGAATACTTTCCCCAGATGATCGCTTTCCGAAATAATGATGGCGCTTTCACTGGAAAGGTTGCTGAGGCTGGCGAATGTAGGACCAAACATGGGGTGTGTGGATACATAGCGGAAGCCGCTTTCCTGATAGAACTTTCTTAATCCGGTCTTTACACTGGTGATGTCACTTAATATACAATCTTTGGGTAATACAGGTATAACTTGTCTGAAAGCTTCGAGAGTGTATTTAATGGTAACCGCATTGATTACAAGTTCCGGTTCAAACTCCTTAATCTCTTCCAGTGTGGTGAAGCGATAGGTGTTATACACAAACCGGAGTTGTTGTGGATTAACATCAAACACAGCTGTTTCGTGCTGGAAACTTAATACATCTGTAAAGAAGGAACCCATTTTCCCGGCTCCAAGAATTAATATTCTCATGACTGATGTTTATTTGTTTAGTATTTCCATTTGTTGACGCACTGACTCTTCATGGATTGCTTCGAATACAGTTTTCATAAACTCACTATCCATACCAAATTCTTTTCCTTGTGCTCCTCGTTTAGATATGATTTCATCATAGCGGCCAGATTGAAGAACAGTCATGTTGTGCTCTTTCTTGAATGTACCTATCTCACGGCTGATTCTCATTCTCTTTGCTAAAATTTCGATCAGTGAATTATCACAGTCATCAATCTGTCTTCTAAGCTCGGCAAGACTTTCTGTTGTCTGTGTCTCCTTACGGATAACCAACATATTGAGGATGTAATCCAAAATATCTGGTGTTATTTGCTGAGAAGCATCACTTAGAGCAACATCAGGATTGCAGTGTGACTCGATGATAAGTCCGTCAAAGTTCAAATCCATTGCCTGCTGGCTCAATGAGGCAATAAGTTCACGCTTTCCGCCAATGTGGCTAGGATCACAGAAGATAGGAAGATTAGGAATGCGGCGACGTAATTCTATTGGAATATGCCATTGAGGAAGGTTACGGTATATCTTCTTGTCGTATGTGCTGAATCCTCTGTGAATTACTCCCAGACGTCTTAATCCTGCGTTGTGAAGACGTTCCAGGGCACCAATCCATAATTCCAGATCAGGATTTACCGGGTTCTTAATTAAAACAGGAATATCTACACCTTGCAGTGCGTCTGCAATTTCCTGTACGGCAAAAGGATTCGCTGAAGTACGGGCTCCGATCCATAGTATGTCAATGTTATGTTTCAACGCTTCTTCCACATGTTTAGCTGTTGCTACTTCTGTAGAAACGTACATACCGGTTTCTTTTTTTACATCTTCTAACCAAGAGAGTCCTTCTACACCTACACCCTCAAAGCCTCCCGGTTTGGTACGAGGCTTCCAGATTCCTGCGCGGAAAATCTTGATTCCTTTACTTGCCAATTGCTTGGCAGTTTCCATAACCTGTTCTCTGGTCTCAGCACTGCATGGACCAGCAATTACGATTGGGCGTTTTGCTTCCACGCCTGGTAATAAAATAGATTCTAATTCCATCTTGAATATTATTATGTTTTTTATTTGCTTATTTTTCTGATTCTTTCCAGTGCATTTGCCAGCATCTCTTTATTACAACAAAGAGAAAGGCGAATGTATCTTGCTCCGTTACTCCCAAATATAAATCCGGGAGTGATAAAGACATTGGCTTCGTAAAGAACCTTGTCAGTCAGCGTTTCCACATTCTCGCAAGAATCGGGCACTTTTCCCCAAAGAAACATGCCTACCTGATTCTCATCGTAAGTACATCCTAAAGTGTGCATTATTTCTCCTGCCAATCCTCTTCTTTCGCGGTAAACGCTGTTTATTTCTGCATACCATGATGCGTCGCAAGCCAGAGCTTTGGCTGCTGCCATTTGTAAAGGACGGAACATGCCCGAGTCAATGTTACTTTTTACTTTCAGTACCCACTGGATAAACTGTGCGTTGGAAGCAAGCATTCCCACGCGCCAGCCCGGCATATTGTGACTTTTACTCATGGAATTGAATTCAATGCAACATTCTTTTGCTCCCGGAACACTCAAAATACTCAAAGGGTGATCGTTCAGGATAAAACTGTATGGATTGTCATTCACTATCACAATGTTGTGTTTACGGGCAAAGGATACCAATTTTTCGTATAATTCCATTGAAGCATTGGCTCCGGTTGGCATATTGGGATAATTAGTCCACATTAACTTTACGTTACTAAGATCCATCTTTTCCAGTTCCTCAAAGTCGGGGTTCCATCTGTTCTCTTCTTTTAAGTTATAAGGAATGACTTCTGCGCCCAGCAATGTGCTTAGTGAAGTATAGGTTGGATAGCCTGGGTTAGGAACCAGTACTTGTTCTCCTGGATTCACAAAAGCAAGGGTTACATGAAGAATTCCTTCTTTTGAACCTATCAAAGGCTGGATCTCAGTGTTGGGATCTAAATCTACGCTATACCATTGCTTATACCAGTCTGAGAATCCTTTTCGAAGTTCAGGTATTCCCACATAAGGCTGATAACCATGCACATCACTGCGTAGTGTTTGTTCACACATGGTCTGTAGAGTTGCTTGCGAAGGAGGAAGATCAGGGCTGCCTATTCCCAGACTGATGACATTCTTTCCTTCTGCATTCATTTTTGCTACTTCTTTCAGTTTTCTTGAGAAGTAGTACTCGCTTACATTACTCAGCCTTGAGGCCGGAGCAATGTTATATACTTGATTTTCCTTCTTCATATTCTCCTAGAGTTCTTAGTTCTTTGGTTAGTGGGGTTATTGCATCTATTGCTTGTCTATATCTTAAGTAATCATTAAATGTAAGATCTACGTAAAACAGATATTCCCATTCCCGGCCTATTATAGGCAATGATTGTATCTTTGTAAGATTGATGTTATAAAAGGATAGGATGGAAAGAACCTGGGAAAGACTTCCTTCGGTGTGTTGCAATGAGAAAACAATATTCGATTTATTTATATTCTTGTCTTTTCGGAAGTCATCGGCTAGCCAAGGATCGGCTACTAAAAGGAAGCGGGTGAAGTTATGCTTGTTTGTTTCAATGCCTTCCTGCAAGACTTTCATTCCGTATAGCTGGGCGGCGGCTTTGGAGCAGATGGCAGCATGTCCTTTCAGGTTTTCTTTTCGGATTATTTCCGCGCTTTTTGCCGTATCTTCTGCTTCTACCACTTTGAAGTTCGGATGACTGTCGAGAAATGCCTGACACTGCATTAATGCGATGGGATGAGAATTAACTTCAACTATATCATCCCAGTCTTCATCGGGCAGGCAGACAAAACTGTGAGAAATACGTAATTTGTATTCACCAATGATTTGAAGTTGACTTTTACGTAATAACTCATGATTTTGCAGCAGGCTGCCGGCAATGGTGTTCTCAATGGCAACCAGACCAAACATTTGACTATCTGCTTTAACAGCATCAAAAACATCCTGAAAGTGAGCGCAGCACTTTAACTGAATTTCTTCTTCAGGGAAGAACTTATGAGCAGCGATATCGTGGTATGAGCCTTTTGTTCCTTGTATAGCTATTTTCTTCATATTGAGTAATTATGTAACAAAAAGAATCCCGTCTCCAAAGGAGCGGGATTCTTTTGTTTATTTAGTTTAAATCATTTTCTTATTCTAACCGATACATACAAATTCCCGCTCTACTTTCTGGCTAAAGTAAAAGTAATAAAAGAAAAAGAATGTATAAGTAAATGACTTCATATCTGTCTTTTGTTATATTTCGGGGACAAATGTACGACTTTTATTTAAACAGCAAGCATTCTCTACGATTTTTTTTATAAAAAAGAGCTTTTTGTTTTAAATGATAAATGCTAAAAGATTTTGGTTCCGGGATACATGTCAGCAAAATTATTGAACTGACCGCTTACATTTCCCTCTGCTTTAGGGTTTAGTTCCATCGCTTTTTTCATATCCAGAAGTGAACCTTCTTTGTCGTCATTCAGAAACTTGGCGCGTCCGCGTTCGTGGTATGCCTGGCTGAAGTCGGCTTTCAGTTCTATTGCTTCGTTAAAATGCTCAATAGCTTCGCTATACTTCTTTTCAGAGATGAGCAACTGACCTAAATAGAGGTAAGCCTGTTCGTTGAAAGGATTAAGCTCAATCACACGACTGTAATCAGCAACTGCTTCATCCGTTGATTCTCTCAATTCTTCAAGTTTTCCGCGAAGCAGATAAGCGGCTTCTTCTTCCGGATTAATCTCAAGTACTTTTTCAATATCTTCCAATGCACAGCTAAACTCCTTAATATCTATCAGTACTTCCGCACGCTGAAGGTAAGCATCCATATAGTCTTCTTTTATTTTTATGGCTTCTGTAAGATGGTAAATAGCATTAATATCATCTTCCATTGCATGATTAGCTTTGGCAAGCAGCAGAAAAGCTTCTACGTTGGATTCATCAAGCTGAAGAGATTTGATGCAACATTCTACAGCGACCTGATATCCCTCAAGGGTATAATTAATGCCGGCTAAAGTTAGATAGGTAGATGCCACATTGGGATCAATATCTATCATCTGATGCAATTTTTTTATGGCTTCATCTAGCTCGTTTTGCTGAATATATATTTTAGCCAGATAACTGAGAGTCTCGAAGTCCTCCCGGATAGCTAAAGCTTCATTGTAACATTTGATAGCGTAATCAAAATTACCTATACGTTCGGCACGCATTCCATCGTATTTGAATAACTCAAAGTTCTTTTCTTCTGCTTTAGTTTTCTCGTTTTCAGTATCTGCTGAGTCTCCAGTGAAGAGTGTTTTAAATAAGTTTGCCATAAAAATTGCTGTTTGTTTTTTTGTAGGGCACAAAAATAATGAAATTGTTTAATAATTTATCATGCCGTCGTTGATATTTAGCTTCCCTTCGTCTAATAAATACTGGATAACGATACTTACCTTCTCTGGTTCAAGGTTTAGTTTGCGTACTATTTCAGCCGGGGTCATGCTTTTTCCTTCAAGTAATGCAAATATCTGAGAGGACAGTTCATCGAATTCAAATTGTCGTAATCCACTATTTGTTTTTTGCAGACAAACGTCGCACTGTCCGCAGTTATGCTCGTTCTTTTCTCCGAAATAACGGAGTAACATACGGCTACGGCAGGCATTGTCCGAGGTGACATATTCTAGCATCGCATTAATCCGTGTCACATATCTTTCTTTCCGTTCCTCGTAAACTTCTTTAGGTATGTGAAGGTGGCGCAACTCTACCCGTTCGCGTTTATATATAATATAAGGTGTCTTTTTATGTGGAATGTAGTCAATAATCCTCCGTTTGGATAAAAGGACGAGCATTTCGTACACTTGTAGCTTGGTTATATTGAGCCGGATGGCCAGTGAATCTTCGTGAATATATGCGTAATCCGTGAAAATTCCTGTATAGGAACGTAAGATAGCTTGTATCAGTGCTTCCATTTCAGCTCCCATCTCTCTGAACTTATAGAGATCTTCGCGGTCAACGGTGAAAATGAGTCGGGATGCATTGTCCTGCTCGTCGGTATATTCTATATATCCTGCTTGTGAAAGGATTTTCAGTGCACCGTCTGCCGGAATCGGGAAATGCTTAAAGTTACGGCAGAATTGTTCCAGGTTAAAGTCGTACATTCTTCCCAATCCGTCGCCCATGGCCATCTGATAATAATAGTTCAGGTGTTCGTAGATCTGTTTGATATACTCTTTTTCGGGAAAGGTATCGGATATGCGCTTTTGAAGCGTTGTCTTATCCGATTTGGAATAGAGAATCACTGCATACGCCTTTTCCCCGTCACGACCAGCTCGTCCGGCTTCCTGAAAATAAGCTTCGGGTGAGTCGGGCAAATCAATGTGAACTACCAGTCTTACATCTGCTTTATCAATACCCATACCAAAGGCATTGGTGGCAACCATCACCCTGAATTCTCCTGTTTGCCATTGCTTCTGGCGGAGATCCTTAGCCTCATTACTTAGTCCGGCATGGTAGAAATTGGCTGAAATACCGGCTTTGCTCAGCATCTCGGCAGCTTCTTTAGTTCGTTTGCGACTGCGGGCATAAACGATGGCTGTGCCTGGTACTTTGCTGAGAATATGTAAAAGTTCGTCTTGCTTATTGTCCGTTTTGCGAACGATGTAAGCCAGGTTCTTTCGCTCAAAGCTCATGCGGAAGACATTTTCTTCTGCGAAATGCAGCCTTTCCTGAATATCCTTCACCACTTCAGGAGTGGCTGTGGCGGTTAGTGCCAGCACAGGTATGCCGGGAAGCAAATTCCTGATATCAGAAATTTTAAGATAAGCAGGGCGGAAGTCATATCCCCACTGTGAGATACAGTGAGACTCGTCCACAGTAATTATGCTTACCTTCATGGAGCGTAACTTTAACTGGAATATTTCCGTGTCGAGTCGTTCGGGAGAAATATAAAGGAATTTGAAATCGCCGAAGATACAGTTTTCCAGTGCGATGAGTATCTCCTTTTGTGTCATGCCGGAGTAGATCGCTACGGCTTTAATTCCTCGATTTTTCAGGTTCTGCACCTGATCTTTCATTAAGGCAATGAGGGGAGTGACTACAATGCACAAGCCTTCCTTGGCAAGTGCAGGAACCTGGAAAGTGATAGACTTTCCTCCGCCGGTGGGCATTAGTCCCAGCGTGTCTTTTCCCTTGCCAATACTGTTGATAATCTCTTCCTGCAAATCGCGGAATTCGGAATATCCCCAGTATTGTTGCAGTATGTCACGATAATTTGCCGACATCTCTACTCCGTAGGCTTAATATCCTCAATCATTAATTGTATTTCTCCGCGTTTGTGCGTGTTTTCTTCAATGCTGTAACAAATATCAAAGGAACGTTTTGTTTTGATATAGCGCGCTTGCGAACTTTGTCCGAAGGCAATACCGTTCATTACATTATTTGATTTGTTGTCTACTAATTCCAGCTTGATATGTTCCTGATCTCTACCCACTACCTTACTGGTACCATAGTCGTACACATTCTGGGTGCAGAATATTGGCTTATGGTTGTCTGGCCCGAATGGATTGAATTTTTTCAGATCGGCATAGAAGTGAGGAGTGATGTCTTTAAAATCTATTTCCGCATCAATGTCGATTACTGCGCTCCGCTGTTCGGGGAGGATGTGGGCAGAGACAAACTTTTCAAACCGTTGAGTGAACTCTTCAACATTCTCAATTTTCATTGAGAGTCCCGCAGCATAGGTGTGCCCGCCGAAGTTTTCCAGTAAATCCCGGCAATGTTCAATGGCCTTGTATACATCAAATCCTGAGACAGAGCGGGCAGAACCGGTTGCCAGGTTATCAGTCCGGGTTAATACCACAGCGGGGCGGTAATAAATTTCTGTTAGCCGTGATGCTACAATGCCGATTACCCCTTTGTGCCACTCCTCGTTGTAAAGTACAATGGAGCGACGATCTACCAATCCTTCCAGTTGATCTACGATCTTATTGGCCTCCTCAGTCATGCTCTTATCCAGATCTTTCCGGGTTTCGTTATATTGATTGATTTGGTTACTTTTTTCCAATGCCAGGGAAAAGTCTTTTTCAGTTAATAAATCGACAGCTTCTTTGCCGTTCTGTATTCTTCCTGAAGCATTTATGCGTGGCCCTATCTTGAAAACGATATCACTCATCGTGATCTCTTTTTCATTTAATCCACAAATATCGATAATGGCCTTTAGTCCCACACTCGGGTTTGCATTCAGTTGCTTTAATCCGTGGTAAGCCAGAATACGGTTTTCTCCCATAATGGGCACAATGTCTGAGGCAATGCTTACTGCAACCAGATCCAGTAATGGGGTAAGCTGATGAAATTCAATTCCATTATTGAGAGCAAAAGCCTGCATAAACTTGAAACCTACCCCGCAACCTGACAGGTGAGAGTAGGGGTATGTGTTATCTTCCCGCTTGGCATTCAGAATGGCAACGGCGGATGGAAGAATATCGTCTGGTACATGATGGTCGCCGATGATGAAATCAATGCCTTTTTCTCTGGCATAAGCAATCTCATCTATCGCTTTTATGCCGCAGTCAAGGACAATGATCAGAGTGACGCCTGTTTCGGCGGCATAATCTATTCCTTGTATTGAAACACCATAACCTTCATTATAGCGGTCGGGAATGTAATAGTCAATATTTGAATAGAATTGTTGAATAAACTTATAGACAAGCGCAACAGCTGTTGTACCGTCTACATCGTAATCTCCGTAAATCAGAATACGTTCTTTTCGTCCCATTGCACGGTTTAACCGTTCAACTGCCACATCCATATCTTTCATCAGGAAAGGGTCATGGAGATCCTGCAGTTGGGGGCGGAAGAATTTTCTGGCCTCTGCGGCGGTCTCAATTCCTCGCTGCACAAGAAGTCTTCCTAGAATGGGGCTAATTCCCAATTCACCGGCTAATGCCTGGCTTGCTTCTTTTTCTTCGTGTGTAGGAGGTTGATAATTCCATTTGTGACTCATTATATATTTTATTTTTTTTCTTATCTTTTGCGGGTGTCCCACAAGGGGAGACCGGAGCCTTTAAGCAGGCGTCAGAAAACGAAACGTTTCATTTTGTAAAAGTAATAAAAAAACAGATGTCCTTACGTGAATCAATTAATTATTTTATTAGAATAATGATAGAAATTTGGCGGATAATAAAAAATGTTTTGTACAGAAGAATGTATTCTTCTGTACAAAAGAAAACATTCTTCTGTACAGGAGACCTATATTTTATAAGCAATTATACGAAAATTGTGCGAGAATTTAAGAAATAGAATTCCTATTCTGCTTTCTTCTTCAGAATAATCTTGCTGGCATATGCATTGGATACATCCTTACAGAATGCCGCAAATTCAGGATATTGATTAGCATTGTACTCGCCCGAACGGAAGAAGAGTTGGTTGATGATCACAATCTTATCGCCCTCCTGGTTGATGCTGGAGGTGAATTTACCGAACTTCTGATCAATGACCGGAAGCTTTGGCAGAGACTCTATAGCATAATTTTTTGGAATCTCAAGAGTGATGGTGTCTCTATCCATGTACCCGTAGTCTAAGTAAATAGGATGAACTCTTTTCTTGCCCGACAGTTTGGACGGACCGCTTCGGAAGACGTTGAGGGGCACAAAGAGCCGGTTGCCTGTTTTGCTGCCATATTTTTCGCAATCCACATTGTATTGTATTGTAATATAGGGAGTTGCCGACTTTTCTTCCTTGAAATTGATATTGTTAACCCTTGCCTGTGGCAGTTGTACTTTTTCACGCAGAAAATCGATTTGTTTTGTAGGGCTTAACTTTGTGAATCCGGACGTAGCTTCATATTGAAACAAGTTGCTTACTCGTGTAACCTTGGCTGTAGCATTTCCCTGGTCTGTCAGAGTGATTACAGCTTTGTGAGTTTCTATGTTGAGTGAATCCTTATAAGTAGGAAGCTTGAAAAGTTCTCCACCTGTCTCTTTAATCAGAATAGCTTCGTGTCCGGCAATATCGCTGTGTACATATCCAAGAGGAATATCCGGGGCTGTACATTCCAACCAAAGTGTTTTTTCTGGCAGCGGTACCTGAAGAATTACATGATCCATTTGACTGAAATTGGGAAAGTCTTTGAATAGTTTCGGATAAACAGTGCTGATTACTGTATAGTTGGAAGGAATACCTAATGCCTTGAGCATTGCCCCCATATAGTTGGACAGAGCTTTACAATCTCCAAAACCTGCTTTGGCTACTTCTTCAGCCGGCATGGGCTGATAACCTCCAATACCTAATTGGATGCTGACGTATCTGGTTGTTTTTGCCAGATAATCATACACGGCTTTCACTTTTTCGTAGTCTGTTTTACACTCTTTGGTTATTTCAACAAGCTTTTGCTTGCTGGCTTCAGGTAATATATCCCTCCCTTTAAGTAGCTCGTATTCCCAGTTTCCAAAAGATTTCCAGTTACTCAGATCACCATGAGTTTTGTCATAGGTAAAGTTTCTGGGAACAATATAAAGGATGGGAACCAAAGCAGACAAGGACTTGGAATACGGTTCATCCTCAACAGCTTTAATATTTGTCAGGGTCCATTCCTGATAATCACCTTCTTTTCCTGTCTTTTTTTCAGACTGAGTTTTCATGTTAATGGCCTTATACATAAACTCGGAACATTCAGGTGAGTAAAGGCGGTAAACAGCCTTTTCTATAGATTGATTATATTCCTCCTGAGGATAGAAAATAGGAAGTCCGAGCATTCCTTTTTTCTTTTTTATCTCCCATTCATATTTGATGGTGACAGGATAATTAGCAATATCAGGACTGAAATAATAACGCTTGTCATCTGAAGCCAGGTTTGAAGAATACTCTGTAAACCTTAAATCAGACTGCTTAATCTTACGGATCAGTTTTCCATTGGCATCATACATATATCCGTGAAAGCTCTTTAATTCGTTAAAAGGATCTGTAAAGCACCCAAAAGCCGCAGCATCATCTCCTTTCGTGTTGAGGATGGTAACCACAATGGTCTCTTTATTCTCACCACTTATATCAGATTGGTAAGTAAATTCCTGTTCATATAATCTCACTACCGAGTATGCATTTTCTTTCAGTGAGTCCGCAATTTCGGGTAATATTAGTTTATCTTGTGCGTTAATCGCACTAAAGACCAGAAGAGAGACAAATATAGATTTTATTCTGTTGTTCAACATAATTAGTTAGTGTGTTTATAATTGTGATGACTGTTTTTGAACTGTTGTTCCTTGGGATGAAGCCTTCTTTAGCACAATCTGTTCGTTGTTCTTGTCAACGATTGTTCCCCAGAAGTTACGTAAAGATGCATATTCATCTTTGGAATATATAATTCTTTTTAGTGAAAAGATATATTGTAATTGGATTTGGTTGTCAATGAGCTGAATGCGATAGGTACAACTACACCCCTCCTTGTCTAAATTGATTTTAATTGATTCTGGTAATTCTTCTACCTGATAACCTTCTGGTAAATCCAAAACGCATGTGAGTTTAAATGTTTGCGGATAACTAAACTCAATAGGCAGTTTACGAGTCTCTTTTATAAACTGATTCTTTGTTAAGTGGGGAAAAATCATTGGATTCAGATAGATATGATTATCATTGGAGATAGCCTCTTTGGTAAATGTAAACTTCTCTATTGCACTTGGAGAGAAACTGTCCTTATTCTTAAAGGAACATTCCTTTATGGTGATACCGCCTTCCGACTCCTTTCCCTCAATATAAGCAGTACTGTCTTTGGCTGCCTTGAAATCAGTGCGGAAACTTTCTGCAAGTTCTCCTAAATAAGATACAGTTCTTTCTCCTTCGATTTTTCCTTCCGGACTGATAGTACCTTTGACAAGAACATTGATGGAGTGTTTACCCACATTGGTCAGGTTAACCCAGCTCCCTTTTCCGTTTAAGTTATAAGCTCTGGCACGATCTACCATAAGCATTGGGGGCAAAATATTGATATCGCCGTTTTTAACGGATCCGTCTAAGTAGACTGTCGTACTGTCTGTATCGTTTATCCCTACAATGAATGTATTCAGTTTATTTATACTAGGATATGTAAAAGGTAATCTTCCTTGATCTCTTGTACTCATCATAACAGGAAAAGCCTTCATTCCTGCGTCTTTTAGCATACTGATGAATATGAAATTTATATCCGCATTGCTTCCTGTACCGTTCTTGATTGCTTTTTTAACCTCATTCCCGTAGAATTTATAACTTCCATTCCAGGTCATCTTCTTTTTTAGTAATTGAAAGAGGGTACGGATTTTTTCCTGTGGATTTAATGCTGACAGATTGATAGTACTCATTTCCTCTTTATATGGGTTCTTTAGTTTTAGGAGATCACCAAAGTCTTCATCATTTTTCAACATTTCATCAATTTTGTCCCATGTGCTGGAATATGGTTCATATATTGAGTATGGAAACTGTATTCCTTGTAGCTCAAAGATAGCCTGGCTGCGATAATCGTCAGCGCACCACACGCTTGGTTCGTCTTTTATGGCAGGAAGATCGTGCACGGTAAAAATCATTTCTCTGTCAACACAACTGACGGTAACAATTTCATTTTTGTCATTCTTAATCATAAATGTCTGGTTTGTACTTTTCTCTTCTCTATTTAATGGCTCGAGTCCTCTTGTCTCAACATTGAATCTGAAATATTCGGGTATCTGAACATCATACTTCGCATAAACAACGGGTATATTTTGTTGTATTACCATATCGGGCAGGTGATAATAAAAATCGGAAGTTAATTTATATTTGTATTCAATTACCGTTCCTTCTTTTACAGTAGGAATAGAAAATTTGATTAGCTTATAGTTTGCATTAGCTTGTTCGTCAAATATATAATTCTTTTCCATCTTTGTCTTTTTAATTTTCCCATTTTCCATGTTATAGGCATAGGCCTCAATTCTGGATACAAATTCTTTGGATGATCCTGGCTTTCCGTTATCATAATAAGGAATAGTTACATTAGCGTATTCTTTACCCTCTGGTTTTAATATCTTTATCTTTGTTTCGTAATAGTATTCTATCTCGAATTTATCCTGGTTGTAAGCATATACAACATCTACATTCTTATAGAGTGTGACTGCTGAGGCAGTAGTATCCTTCTGATAAGTGGTCATGTCAAGTTCATCTTTTGTAACTTTGCCATAACGGGTGGTAAATTCCTGAGCATAAATGGTAATGACAGAGGATGCTAAAAGTAGCAATGAGGTTATAATTCTTTTCATAATTATGAATAATTTAGATGGTCGAAAAATTATTATTTGAATGTTATTGTTCTATATAACCGTTCTCTATTTACAACTCTGACGTTTGCTTTTGCACAGTTGTGCCTGGTTGCGGAACTATTTTCTTCAAGACAATTTGCTCATTGTTCTTGTTTACTATTGTGCCCCATAACTGGCGTAGAGATGCATATTCATTTTGGGTATAGAGAATTCTTTTCAATGAGAAGATGTATCCCAACTCTATATTGTTATCCGCAATCTGGATGTTGTAAATGCAACTGCATCCTTCTTTATCCATATTAATCTTAACGGGTTTAGGTATTTCCTCTACCTGATAACCTTTGGGTATACTTAAAATTGCAGTGATTTTGAATGTATATGGATAATCAAATTCAACGGGAAGTTTGCGCTCTTCTTTGGTAAACTGGTTTTTTGTTAAATGAGGGAAAATCATTGGATTGAGATAGATGTGATTATCATTAAAAGTAATCTCTTTGGTGAAGGATAATTTCTCTTGTACCCTGGAAGAGAAACAACTTATATCCTTAAAGGAACATTCTTTTATTGAAATGCCAGCTTCTGATTCGGTCTTTTCAATATAGGCTGCACTATCCTTGGCTTCATAAAATACATTGCGAAAACCACTAGCATATTCTCCATCATAGGATACTTTTCTTTCTCCTTTGATTATACCCTCGGGAGTAATTGCTCCAGTGATAAGTTCAGTAACAGAATTTTTACCCACATTGGTCAGGTTAACCCAGCTTCCCGGTCCATCTGCATTATAAACTCTGGCCCGGTCTACCATAAGCACAGGCGGCAGGATATTTATATCGCCGTTATGGACAGACCCGTCTAGATAAACAGTTGTACTGTCTGTGTCATGTATACCTACAATAAATGTGTTTAGTTTATACACACTTGGAAACAGAATCGGAAGTCTTCCTTCGTCTCGTTTGCTCATCATTACAGGACATGCTTCTATTGCGACATCCTTTAACATGCTGATTAATATAAAATTAATATCGGCATTACTTCCGGCACCATTTTTAATTGTCTTATTAATGTCGTTTGCATAAAAACGATAGGTCCCATCCCATGATATTCTGGTTTTGAGATATTGAAACAGAGTGCGGATCTTTTCTGCATTGGTAGGTAGAGACGTTATATTTAAAGCACGCATCTCTTCCCTGAATGGATTTTTCATTTTAAGAATTTCTCCGAAGAGTTTTTCTCCTTTAAGTCGTTCATCTATTTTTTCCCAGGTACTTGTATAATGTTTATATTCCGAATCGGGAAATTGAGTGCCTTTTAACTCAAAGGTTACCTTGGTACGGAAATCGTCGGAACACCAAATATTGGGCTCATCCTTAATTGCTGGAAGATTAATGACCGTAAGGAATATTCTCCGATTGTTAAAATTAACGGAAAAATATTGGTCGTATTTATCTTTTATTGAGATAGTCTGAGTTACTACCGACTCGGCAACTTTTATTTGTTCCTGACCTTTTAGTTCTGCATTGAAATCAAAATATTGAGGAATTTGGATGTCATAGTTACTGTACATTACAGGGATGTCTTGCTGAAAAACACAATCAGCTATCTGATCAGGAAAATCTGACGTTACTTTATACTTGTATTCTATTACAGTTCCTTCTTTTACAGCCTGTATAGAGAATTTTATTTGTTTGTAGTAAGGATTAACTCGTTCTTCAAAAATGTATTTTTTATCCATTTTTGTTTTTTTTATTTTTCCATCTTCAATATTATAGGCATATGCTTCAATATTTGATACAAACTCTTTTGGTGAATCGCTTTCTCCTTTGTCATAAATGGGAATAGCAATATTTGCGTATTTTACGCCTTCTGATTTTAGAATTTTTATTTTGCTTTCGTAATTATATTCGATTATAAATCCATCATTTTTATAATTGTATTTAGCAATTAAATTCTTATAAATTACAACTGCCGATGCATTTGTATCCAGTTTGCATGTTTTCATAGAAATCTCATTATCTGTTATTTTGCCGTAATTGAAGTTGTATTCCTGGGCAAATAAAGCAGTGATAGATGAAATGAAAAATAGGAATAGAGCTGCTGCTTCCTTCATAAAAGATATATTTATAGGTTAATCAATAGAATGTAAATCTTGATTTTTTTTGTTATATCTTGTAAAGGTATGTATTTTTCTATAAATATAAAGTAATTATGCTAATTATTTTTGTTTAATATTAAGGAGAAATGTTTATTGAATAACTAATGTATTGAACTATAATATCTTACAGTGAACAGAAGAATGTAACCAGAAAAGGAACGGAAAAATCAACCATGCAGCCGTGAAGAATGGAGATAACGATAAAATTTTTTCCGCATGATTGGGTGATTATAGGTAAGGTAGTGTCAGCTGTTGTTGCCCCACCCATAGATATTGGGGTGAGCTTTCCGAAATATTTAACTAGGATTGGGGCGCATAATAGGGTAACAATCTCTCTCATGATATTGCATAATAAGGCAATGGTACCTAATTCGGCGCCACGATATTCTGTAATGATTACGCTGGATAATGAATAGTAGCCCAAGCCTGAACCAACCGCGCAACAATCACTGATGGAGCGATTGGATAAGAATAAAGAAACAATAACGCAACCGGCTAATGTTCCAAGGATGGTCATAATGGGGAGCAGGGCATAACGCAAATTCAATTGGCTGATGTTCTCCAAGGTGTTTTTGTCGCTTCCTATGTTTACACCGACAAAAAACATCAATCCGCAGAGAGTATAGAAACTTAAATCAGAATGAATGATACTCATTGGTAAAAGATTGTAGCGGCTTACAATAATCCCCAATATAAAGAAACCTATAATGGTTAGACTTCCTTTCATTTTCCCTCTTTTTTTATATCATGTCTTTTTGAGAGAAAGACCCAAAGTGCCCAGGATGCAAGAATACTTCCCGCAACTCCGGCTATCATTAGCAGAAATGCTTCCTGTCCAAAGGTGTAAAGTCCTTTGATAAGTTTATCGTTTCCTCCAACTTCCATGCCCAGCAAAAAGAGGAGCAGCCAGATAAACCCGGTAATAACACGAACAACAGCTCCTGTATTCTTGCTACGCAATCTGTATCCGATGTAGATTCCCGTAGCCATAATTAGCGTAATGGCAATAATGAACATTGTATTTTTTTAATTCTGACTGATTAAGCAAAGGTAACTGATTGAATCGAAATCAGCAAATTGTACTTAAAGAGGCCTTGAAGATGATTTAATTAATCTTCCACCCAAATAAGATCACTCATAATACCGTCAGAAACAAAAATACCTTCTTTTGTCAGGAAAAGAGTATCGTTTCGTATTTCTAGTTTGCCTGTATCAAGGTGCTTTTTTGCATTGTAGAGGCAGTATTGCACCAATTCCGTGCCAAATTTCTCCTTTAAATGCTTCAAAGACAATCCCCACATGGTCCGCAGGGAGGTAATTACGTAGTCATTGTATCGGGTGGTAATACTAAGCTCTTCAATTTCTATAACAGGACTACCATCTTCTATTCCGGCAATATACTGATCCAGGGACGAAACGTTCCATTGGCGGGTATTTCCATTGAAGGAATGTGCGGAAGGACCGCAGCCCATATATTTTTTCTCGGTCCAGTAACTGGAGTTGTGCAGGGAATGCTTGTCTGGTTTGCAAAAATTGGATATTTCATAATGCTGATATCCAGCTTGGGCAAGTCGTTCAATCATCAGGGCGAAGAATTTGACACTGGATTCTTCGTCCACCTCTTCCACCTTATGCTTGAGCAACATCTCGTACAGAGGTGTCCCTTCTTCATATATTAAATGATAAGCAGAGATATGTTCCACATTGAGGCTGATTGCCTGTCCCAGATCTGCTTCCCAGGTTTCCACAGTTTCTCCAGGCAAACCGTACATCAGATCGATGCTTATATTTTGGAACCCGGCCAATCGGCACTCTTTAACTGCCCTGATAGCTTGTTCGGCAGTATGCCTCCGCTTAAGTAAACGCAGTGTCTGTTCATTGAATGTTTGTATTCCAATGCTGATGCGGTTAAAAGGAAGAGACGAAAGTTCCTTTATGTATTCAGGAGTGAGATCATCGGGATTGGCTTCGAGTGTAATTTCCTTGCACTGCTCCAGGCTGTACTCTTTTTCGATGGAATTAAATATCTTTTCAAAATCCTGCCGGGTTAATTGTGAAGGTGTACCTCCTCCAAAGTAAATGGTCTCTACCTGTTCATCTCCAAGGTATGTTTTTCGCAGTTGTAACTCCCTGCAAAGCGCAGAAATATAACGATTTTTCTCCTCACTTCTTGTCGTAGAATAAAAGTCGCAATAAATACAGCGGGTTTTGCAAAAAGGGATATGTAAGTATATACCAGCCATGTTTTTTGTTTTTTATTATGCAAAAGTAATTTTTATTCTGCAAAAGCGATTCATTCTTGGGCGATTTAAGTGTTTATGAGGGCTCATTAAGAAATTTCTTGCTGATGCCAGACTCTTTATTTCTGTTTTATTGTTGTTCTGATTTGCAAATTAGTAATAGCTGGCCGGAATTTCATATTTTGAGGACAGTCTTTTTATTGAATAGTAATTCTATAAACAATAGTTGCATAAGATAAACATCTTTAACTGCTTAATAGTGCTGCATAACATAGTTGTCTAACATTTGTAAATAATTGTTTTTGAAAATATTAATTTATAATTTGCGCTCAAGTAAAAAGGTATGCGTTAAACATATCCGAGTTAATAATTTAAATCTTATATATTATGAAGGTATATCAGACTAATGAAATTAAGAACATTGCCTTGTTGGGAAGTTCTGGCTCTGGGAAAACCACTCTCGTTGAAGCGATGCTATACGAGAGTGGTATTATAAAACGTAGAGGAAGCATCGCCGCCAAGAACACAGTTAGTGATTACTTCCCGGTAGAACAGGAGTATGGCTATTCTGTGTTTTCTACTGTTTTCCATACCGAATGGAACGGGAAAAAATTGAATATGATTGATTGTCCCGGTTCGGATGACTTTGTGGGTGGTGCTGTAACGGCATTGAATGTTACAGATACTGCTATTCTTTTAATCAACGGGCAGTATGGCGTTGAAGTGGGAACACAAAACCATTTCCGGTATACCGAAAAGTTTGAGAAACCTGTTATCTTTCTTGTTAACCAGCTGGATAATGATAAGTGTGATTATGATAATGTTCTTGAACAACTAAAGGATGCTTATGGTCCTAAAATTGTGCCTATTCAATACCCTTTAGCTTGTGGTTCAGGTTTTAATTCCCTGATAGATGTTCTTTTAATGAAGAAATATACTTGGAAACCCGAAGGAGGGGCTCCCACGATAGAGGATATTCCAGCAGAGGAAATGGATAAGGCAATGGAGATGCACAAAGCATTGGTTGAAGCTGCTGCAGAAAATGATGAAAGTTTGATGGAGAAATTCTTCGAGAAAGAGACATTGGAACCCGACGAAATGCGTTTGGGCATTCGTGAAGGATTGGCTACACGTGGCATATTTCCCGTTTTCTGTGTGTGTGCCGGAAAAGATATGGGCGTTCGCCGATTGATGGAATTCCTTGGAAATGTAGTACCTTATGTTTCTGATATGCCTAAAGTAACGAATACGGAAGGAAAAGAAATTGCACCGGATGTAAATAAACCTACCTCTCTTTATTTCTTTAAAACAAGTGTAGAACCTCATATTGGTGAAGTCTCCTATTTTAAAGTAATGAGCGGGAAAGTAAAAGAAGGAGATGATCTCACAAATGCAGACAGGGGCTCAAAGGAAAGAATAGCGCAGATATTTGTTGTTGCCGGAGCCAACCGTATTAAGGTTGAAGAACTTCAGGCTGGAGATATAGGCGCCACTGTGAAGCTGAAAGATGTAAAAACAGGAAATACCTTGAATGGGAAGGATTGTGATAACAAGTTTAACTTTATAAAATACCCGAACTCTAAATATACCCGGGCAATCAAACCGGTGAACGAAGCAGATACTGAAAAAATGATGAGTAGCCTTAACCGTATGCGTGAAGAAGATCCGACTTGGGTTGTAGAACAATCTAAAGAACTGAAGCAAACATTAGTGCATGGGCAGGGAGAGTTTCATCTTCGTACACTGAAGTGGCGTCTGGAAAATAATGAGAAGCTAATGATTAAATATGAGGAACCGAGGATTCCTTATCGGGAGACTATAACGAAAGCTGCCCGTGCCGATTATCGTCATAAAAAACAATCTGGTGGTGCTGGCCAGTTTGGCGAAGTGCATCTGATTGTTGAACCTTACAAAGAGGGAATGCCTGTTCCCGATACTTATAAGTTTAATGGACAGGAATTTAAGATCTCAGTTAAAGGGACTGAAGAGATGCCATTGGATTGGGGCGGAAAATTAGTGTTCATTAACAGTATTGTGGGCGGATCTATTGATACTCGTTTTATGCCTGCTATTTTAAAAGGGATTATGGCCAGAATGGAACAAGGTCCGTTGACAGGCTCTTATGCCCGGGATGTCCGTGTCATTGTTTATGATGGAAAAATGCACCCGGTTGATTCCAATGAAATATCCTTTATGCTTGCCGGTCGTAATGCATTTAGTGAAGCGTTTAAAAATGCCGGACCAAAGATCCTTGAGCCTATTTACGATGTGGAAGTCTTTGTTCCCAGTGATAAGATGGGTGATGTGATGGGTGATCTGCAGGGACGTCGTGCAATGATTATGGGTATGAGCAGCGAGAAAGGATTTGAAAAACTGATCGCCAAAGTTCCTTTGAAAGAAATGTCTTCTTATTCAACTTCATTGAGTTCGCTTACAGGCGGCAGGGCATCATTTATTATGAAATTCTCAAGTTATGAACTGGTTCCAGCAGATGTTCAGGACAAGTTGATCAAAGAACATGAGGCAAAACAAGTAAAAGAAGAATAAATAAATTTATAGATCCAGGAAGTTTAAAAAATCGCCGTTCATACGTATCGGCGATTTTTTTTTAACAAAGATTGATATTTAAATGCTTTTTTATAGTTAAATGCTTAATTTTATATTATTTTTGCAACTAAACTGACGCTTGTTTTGTTATAATATACAAAATATTAAATAAAAAGCACGGTTCAGTTAATAATAGACAACGCTCGGTTAAAACTGGTTAATCAGTTTTGAATGTTAATTTAGGTATGTTAAATTTGTTGTATGAAGAAGTCAACAATCTGGATATTGGGTATTGTAATGGGACTTTCTTTTCTAAGTTTGCTTTATCTTCAGGTAAGCTACATAGAAGAGATGGTTAAGATGCGCAATGAGCAATTTGATGAATCTGTTAAACGTAGTTTATATCAGGTTTCTAAAAATCTGGAGTATGATGAAACTTTGAGGTATTTGGAAAAGGATGTAGCTGAGACGGAACGTGTAGCTTTAAGTTCTCAGGCAGTGCCTGCTGCTGCAGTCAATAATAAAGATGCTTTGGCTCATTCGTCTCATTATGCCATTACTTCTAATTCCTCTGATTTTGAGATAAAGACAACAATGACGAAGCCTTCGGGGTTACCTAAGGCTATGATCTCAAGAAAGCATGGAGAAAATAATATTCTTCAAACTTCCAAGACGTTGCAAGAGGCTATAAAAAACAGATATCTTCATCAAAGGGTTTTATTGGATGAAGTGGTGCTGAATATTCTCTATAAATCAAGTGATAAAGCACTGGAGGATCGTGTGAATTTCAAAAATCTGGATGGCTATTTAAAATCCGAGTTCGTGAATAACGGAATTGATATACCCTATCATTTTACAGTTACTGATAAAGATGGCAGAGAAGCATACCGATGTCCGGATTATGAGGAGGTAGGAAGTGAGAACTCTTATACTCAGATACTTTTTCCAAATGATCCACCTACAAAAATTAGTTTTGTAAAGGTCCATTTCCCTTCCAGAAGAGATTATATCTTTGATTCTATTAGCTTTATGCTTCCGTCTTTGGCTTTTACATTAGTGTTGCTGATTACATTCATTTTCACTATTTATATTGCTTTCAGACAGAAAAAACTGACAGAGATGAAGAATGACTTTATAAATAATATGACGCATGAGTTTAAAACACCGATATCGACTATTTCTCTGGCGGCGCAGATGTTGAAAGACCCGGCAGTGGGTAAGTCTCCGCAAATGTTCCAGCATATATCGGGCGTGATAAATGATGAGACAAAACGATTGAGATTTCAGGTCGAAAAGGTGCTTCAGATGTCTATGTTTGAACGTCAGAAATCTACTCTCAAGATGACGGAGATTGATGCAAACGAACTGATTTCGGGAGTGATCAACACCTTTACACTGAAAGTGGAGAAGTATAATGGAAAGATAGATGCTAATCTAAATGCAGAAGATCCGAATATTTTTGTAGATGAGATGCATATCACCAATGTGATCTTTAACCTGATGGATAATGCCGTAAAGTATAAGAAGCCGGAAGAAGATTTATTGCTTACTGTTACTACCTGGAACGAACCGGGTAAATTGTGTATTTCCATTGCCGATAATGGGATTGGAATAAAGAAAGAAAACTTGAAAAAGGTCTTTGATAAGTTCTATCGGGTTCATACCGGTAATTTGCACGATGTCAAAGGCTTTGGATTAGGACTTGCATATGTGAAAAAAATTATCCAGGATCACAAAGGAACTATACGTATAGAAAGTGAACTGGGTGTGGGAAGTAAATTTATTATTGTATTACCTTTATTAAATAATTAACAATATGGACGAGAAAATGCGTATTTTATTGTGCGAAGATGATGAGAATCTTGGCATGCTTTTGAGAGAATATTTGCAGGCAAAAGGTTATTCCGCAGAGCTGTATCCTGATGGAGAGGCCGGTTATAAGGCTTTTTTGAAGAATAAGTATGATTTATGCGTATTTGATGTAATGATGCCTAAGAAAGATGGATTTACTTTGGCGCAGGAAGTTCGTGCAGCTAATGCTGAAATTCCAATCATTTTCTTAACCGCTAAAACACTTAAAGATGACATTCTTGAAGGTTTCAAGATTGGTGCTGATGATTATTTAACCAAGCCTTTCAGTATGGAAGAGCTGACTTTCAGAATTGAAGCAATTTTGAGAAGGGTAAGAGGAAAGAAAAATAAAGAAAGTAATGTTTATAAGATTGGTAAGTTTGTTTTTGATACTCAGAAACAAATCCTTTCTATTGAGGGTAAGCAAACAAAATTAACAACGAAGGAATCTGAATTACTTGGACTTCTGTGCGCTCATGCAAATGAGATCCTGCAAAGAGATTTTGCTTTAAAAACAATCTGGATTGATGACAATTATTTCAATGCACGTAGTATGGATGTGTATATTACAAAGCTTCGTAAGCACCTGAAAGAAGATGAGACAATTGAGATTATCAATATTCATGGTAAAGGTTATAAACTGATCACACCAGAGGTGGAAGCTTAATTTATAAAGTAATTCTATTAAGCACAAAGGCCGGAGAGTTACTCTCCGGCCTTTGTGCTATTTGTTGGATGAATGATAAATTAGTTCTTAGTGTTATTAAAAATAGCTCGAAGGACTTCCTGGCTGACTTCCAGGTCACTCAATTTTATACCGTGTAAAGCCTCCTTTAATGTCAGGGCTGCAACTAATCTTGTCTTTTCTTCAATTTCTCGCCCTGTTTTAGTTAGATGGATAAGGTTTGTTCTCCGGTCTTTCTTATCGGAGATGCGTACTACTAAATGTTGTTTCTCCATATTGTCAATTAGGCGAGTCATGCTTGGCTTGTCCTTAAAAGTTGCATTGCACAACTCTTGCTGGGTCACTCCATCTTTTTCCCATAAGAAGATAAGGACAGTCCATTGTTCAGGACTGATATCTAAATTGTTCTGCCTGAAGTTTCGATATAACTTTCGGTTTATTGCTGCTGATACTTTACCATTTAAGATGGCAAAAATTAACTGAATATCAAAATTAAATTGCTCTGCCATGAAATTATTGTTTAAACAACCTTACAAAGGTAACACTCTTATTTTAAATAGTATAAAATGGTAGGCAAAAAAACTATAAAAAGAAAAAAGAATAAAAATGGTTTGTAGTTATAGATTAAATACTTACCTTTGCACACTCATAAAAAAACAAATATTTATTTTTTAATTAAACGAGTATGAATCAATACGAAACCGTTTTCATTTTAACTCCCGTTTTGTCTGATGTTCAGATGAAGGAAGCGGTAGAAAAGTTCAAAGCTGTTCTGCAGGCAGAAGGAGCTGAGATCATTAATGAAGAGAATTGGGGACTCAAGAAATTAGCTTACCCGATCCAAAAGAAATCAACTGGTTTTTATCAGTTGGTAGAGTTTAAAGCTGAGCCATCAGTTGTTGAAAAGTTAGAATTAAGCTTCCGTCGTGATGAGAAAGTTATCCGTTTCTTAACTTTCAGAATGGACAAGTATGCTGCAGAGTATGCTGCTAAGAGAAGACATGTAAAATTAACTAAAAAAGAGGATTAATCATGGCACAACAAAATCAATCAGAAATCAGATATTTAACTCCACCGTCAGTAGACGTAAAGAAAAAGAAATATTGTCGTTTCAAAAAGAGCGGTATCAGATATATCGACTATAAGGATCCTGAATTCTTGAAGAAATTCTTAAACGAACAAGGAAAGATTCTTCCTCGTCGTATTACAGGTACTTCTTTGAAGTTCCAACGTAGAATTGCACAGGCAGTGAAGAGAGCACGTCACTTGGCGTTACTTCCATTTGTAACTGACATGATGAAATAATAAGGAGGAATAGTATGGAAATTATATTGAAAGAAGACGTAGTAAATTTAGGTTATAAGAATGACATTGTAACTGTTAAGTCTGGTTATGGTCGTAACTTCCTTATTCCTACAGGAAAAGCGATTATCGCTTCTCCATCTGCAAAGAAAATGTTAGCTGAAGATTTGAAGCAACGTGCACATAAACTAGAGAAAATTAAAAATGATGCTGAAGCAGCTGCTGCTAAGCTTAAAGAGGTTTCTCTGACAATTGCTACTAAGGTTAGCTCTACTGGAACTATTTTCGGTTCTGTATCTAATATTCAGATAGCTGAAGCACTTGCTAAACTTGGCTTAGAAATTGATAGAAAGATTATTGTAGTGAAGGACTCTGTTAAAGAAGTTGGTTCTTACATTGCTATAGTTAAACTTCACAAAGAAGTTTCTGTGGAAATTCCTTTTGAAGTAGTAGCGGAATAATAGATTCTTTTCTAAAGATATAAAAAGAGACTATCTCATCGAGATAGTCTCTTTTTTTATTGGGTGTGCCTGTGCAAGATTAATAACTTGGTGGTGCAAGCCACTATGAGTGTATTTAGTGACTAACCATTAAATAAGTCTCTTGTTGGATTGGTCCTTATTTCTGGAGGCGACACCTACTGTTTCCCTTAAAAGGAGAAAGAATAGTTTTCTGTAAACCAGATTATTGCTCGGTGAGCTTTTTTGGGATTATTCTTTAATGGGCGTATCCCACTGTCGGGTAGATAGTTGATTGGAATCTCCGGAAGTTTTAGTGGTTCATCTGCACTGGGAGAGAGGAGATGTATAGGGACAAAAAAAGTCTGATACTTAGTATCAGACTTTAATTTCTCTTTGCGAGTTCGTTCCTTACTTAGCAGGAGTAGCTGTTGTAGCTGCTGCTGCAGTGTCAGCTTTTGCAGTTGTGTCTGCTGCTGCTGCTGCTGCTGCTTCAGCTTCTGCTGCTGCGATAGAATCAGCTACACGGATAGAATCAGCTTGTTTTGCAGCTTGGTCTGCTGCTTTGTTACCACAAGATGCGAAAGAAACTGCTGCAATAGCAACGAACATCAATACTAACTTTTTCATTTTCTTTGATTTTTAAATCTGTAATACAATTAATTGCTTTATTAAAACGTTGCAAATGTATGTACTTTTTCGATATGTTGTATCATAAAAGCGAATTATTTTATATTTTTTTTTTAGAATCTTTTTTTTGGCCTTTATTTTATATGTTATATAGCATATTTAATCTTCTGCAATACTGTTATATAGGTACCTTTTTATACTCTTCTTGGGTGTCTTCTCAAATGCTGTTGGGTAGATCTGAATGAAATTAACTTTTTCATAGTTTGCAACCATTTTATTCAGAGTTTTAAGATTTTCGTCCATAATTGCCTTCAGATTGTCTTCATGGTTCAACCCAAGTGAATCCAATGTCTCATAGTCCGGGTAAACCAGCGCAACCAGTTTTTTGTTTCTTTCAATGATTAAGCTTTCTGTAATGAATGGCAGGTTGTTAAGCTTAGCTTCTATTTCTTCAGGGAAAATATTCTGTCCACTTGAACTTAAAATCATGGTTTTGCTTCTTCCTCTGATGTATACGTTACCGTCTATATCTATAGTGCCGAGGTCTCCTGTTTTGAGCCAACCATCTTCTGTAAAGACCTCTTTGGTTGCTTCCTCGTTTTTATAATATCCTTTCATTACGTTTTCACCTCTTACCTGAATTTCTCCTGCAATATTGTATTTGTCGTCAGAATCAATTCTTACTTCCATTGTATCCAGAATCTTTCCGGAAGCTCCGGGGATGAATTCATTCCAAGGGCTATACCCAATTAGTGGCCCACATTCCGTCATGCCATAACCTATTGTAAACGGAAATTTTATTCTATAAAAGAATTCCACAACTTCTGGATTCATTGCTGCTCCACCTATGATAATCTCTTTAAATCGTCCGCCGAGTGCATCAACCAGTTTCTTTCGTATCTGGGCGTAGATCTGGGTATCTAATAATGGAATATTGAGAGCCCATTTCATTCCTTTCTTATTAATAAGAGGTTGTATAACGTTCTTGTAGATCTTTTCAATAACAAGTGGTACTGTAATGATAAGATTGGGACGGACTTCTTCAAAAGCTTTCATCAGGATCTTTGGAGAGGGCGTTTTCCCCAGTAGGGTGACGTGTGTGCCAACAGCTGCAGCTGTCAGGAAGTCGAATGCACATCCGTATGCATGAGCCAGAGGCAGGAATGATAAGACACAGTCTCCTCGTTTAAGTAATTCTGTGCGTATTCCGTAAGTAACATTTCCAGCCAGGTTATTACCTGTCAGCATCACTCCTTTGCTGAATCCTGTAGTTCCGGAAGTATAATTAAGCAGCATAACCTTATCATTTGATAAAGTGGTATATTCGATGTTTTTCTTACTGAATCCATTTGGATAGGCTTCTTGCATGGTGGTGCTCATATGTTTAATAAACTTTTGAACAGTCTCGCCATCTCGTTGATGAAGGCATCTGAAATCTGTTAATGAGAAGACTCCTCTTATTGCATCTAGTTTTTCCTCTTCCAGTGTTTCCCAGATATTGTCACTGGTAAATAGGAATACAGATTCTGAATGGTTTACGATATGATGTACATCGTCCGGATTAAAATCTTGTAGAATGGGGACTACAATGGCGCCGAAAGTGATTGTTGCCATATAGGCTATGCACCAACGGGAATTATTCTTACCGATAATGGCTATTTTATCTCCTCGTCTCAGATTGCAGTGGTGAAAGAGAAGATGTAGTTTGGCTATTTCTTCAGCAACTTCTCCATAAGTGTATGTTGTGTCTTCTCCATAATCAGTGAAACAAGGTAGCTCCCAGTTTTCCTTGAAGCTATTCTCGTATAGCTTTATAAAGTTTTCTTTTATCATTGCACGTTTCTTGATATATTGTGCAAAAATAGAGATAAACTTTCATTCTCGAAAATGTTTCTCTGATAAAGTAAATTGTTGTATAACAACTTTTAATTATAATAATATGTAACTTTGCACCTAAAATATGTTCAACGGATTATGATAGATTCCACTATATTTCAGGACAAAACAGCCGTTTATTATACGTTAGGCTGTAAATTAAACTTTTCAGAGACATCTACTATTGGTCAAGTTCTTCGGGAAGCTGGTATTCGTACGGCAAGAAAGGGAGAAAAAGCAGATATTTGTGTTGTTAATACTTGCTCGGTAACAGAGGTGGCTGACAAGAAATGTCGTCAGGCTATTCACCGGCTGGTAAAGCAGCATCCCGGTGCTTTTGTTGTTGTAACGGGTTGCTATGCTCAACTCAAACCTGATCAGGTGGCCAAGATTGAAGGAGTGGATGTTGTCTTGGGCGCCGAACAGAAAAAAGATGTACTCCAGTATTTGGGAGATTTGCATAAACATGAAAAAGGAGATGCAATAGCTTCTACTTTTAATGATATTCGTTCTTTTGCACCGTCTTGTTCCAAGGGAGACCGTACCCGGTATTTCCTTAAAGTACAAGATGGTTGCGACTATTTTTGTTCTTATTGCACCATCCCTTTTGCTCGTGGAAAGAGTCGTAACGGAACTATAGATTCAATGGTTGAGCAAGCTGAACAGGCAGCTCTTGAAGGTGGAAAGGAAATTGTGATCACCGGAGTAAACATTGGCGATTTTGGAAAAAGCACGGAAGAAAACTTCTTTGACCTGGTGAAGGCATTGGATAAGGTTGAGGGAATAGAACGTTATCGGATCTCTTCCATTGAGCCTAATCTGCTTACAGATGAGATTATAAACTATGTATCCCGTTCACGCAGCTTCATGCCTCATTTTCATATTCCGCTTCAGTCGGGTAGTGATGATGTGCTGAAACTGATGCGCCGTCGTTATGATACTTCTCTCTTTGCAGAAAAAGTAAGAAAAATAAAAGAAGTGATGCCTGATGCTTTTATTGGAGTAGATGTGATTGTGGGTACACGTGGTGAGACAGACGAGTATTTTGAACAGGCATATGAATTCCTAAAAGGATTGGACGTATCACAACTGCATGTGTTTAGCTATTCCGAGCGCCCGGGAACACAAGCCCTGAAGATTGATTATGTGGTATCACCTGAAGTCAAGCATCAGAGAAGTCAAAGATTATTGGCTCTTTCCGATGAGAAGACCAGAGACTTCTATACAAAACGTATTGGAGAAACAAAAACAGTTCTTCTGGAGAAACCTAAAGCAGGTGCCCCGATGCACGGGTTCACAGAAAACTATATCCGGGTAGAGGTAGAGAGTGTACCTAAACTGGATAACCATTTGGTGAAAGTGCGTTTGGGTGAATTTAACGAAGACGGAACTGCACTGAAAGGAATAGTAATTGAATAGCGGATGTCGAAACTAATCTACATATTTGCATATATTGGTATATGGCTGCTGGCTATAATGCCTTTCAGAATGCTTTATGCAGTTTCTGATATTTTGTATCTTCTGGTATATAAGGTTGCTGGCTACAGAAAGAGTGTTGTCAGAAAGAATCTGAGTAATTCCTTTCCTGAGAAAACAAAAGATGAGTTACGGGCAATTGAACATAAGTTCTATCACTACATTTGTGACTATATGCTTGAGAGCATGAAGATGTTGCTTCTTCCTAAAAAAGAGTTACTCCGGCGAATGAAGTTCACAAATACAGAGCTTTACCTGGAGATGATTGAAAAACATGGGGGAATTGTTGTGATGATGCCTCATTATGCCAACTTTGAGTGGACTGTTGTTATGGGCTCATTTATGAAAGAGGGGGATATTCCGATGCAAGTATATAAGCCCATTAAAAATAAGCACATTGATGAACTTTTTAAATATATTCGTTCCCGTTTTGGAGGTTATAATGTTCCCAAACACGATACGATAAGGGAAGTAATAAGGGCTAGAAATGCAGGAAAAAGACTTGTGCTGGGCTTGATTGCAGATCAGTCTCCTAATTCAAATAGTCTGCATTTCTGGACAACTTTTCTGAATCAGGAAACATCTTTTATGGAGGGAGGGGAGCGTATTGCCCGAATGATGGATTTTCCAGTGTTATATTGCGAACTTAAAAAAGAAAAGCGAGGTTATTGCGAGGCTATATTCGAACTAATGGTTGAATCGCCTAAGCAGACAACCAAGGGGGAGATTACGGAAATGTTTGCACGGAAAGTGGAGCAAACAATTATGCGTGAACCCGGATATTGGTTCTGGTCTCATAAACGATGGAAGCATAAACCTCAAAACAAAGAATAAATGAGTAAAGTTGCGGTTGTTATATTGAATTGGAACGGGAGTGAGATGCTTCGTACATTTCTTCCTTCCGTTATAGGCTATTCTGCAATTAGCGGAGTAGATGTTTATGTGGCAGACAATGCATCGACTGATAATTCGGTCTCGGTTCTTACTAAAGAGTTTTCTTCTGTAAAGCAGATTCTCCTCGATCAGAATTATGGTTTTGCCGATGGCTACAATAAAGCTTTGGAGCAGATAGAAGCAGACTACTTTGTTCTTCTCAATTCTGATGTGGAAGTGACAGAACATTGGCTGGAACCTATGATTGCCTATCTGGATACACATCCTGAGGTAGCTGCTTGTCAGCCGAAGATTCTAAGTTGGCGACAAAAAGATTCCTTTGAATATGCCGGTGCTTGCGGAGGCTTTATGGACCGTTACGGATATCCATTCTGTAGAGGACGTATTATGGGAATAGTGGAGAAAGATCACGGCCAATACGATGATATCCTTCCTATATTCTGGGCTACTGGTGCGGCGCTTTTTATCCGCTCATCCGATTATCGTAATGCCGGAGGGCTAGATGGACGCTTCTTTGCCCATATGGAAGAGATCGATCTTTGCTGGCGTTTGAGAAGTCGTGGAAGAGAGCTGGTTTGCATTCCGCAAAGTGTGGTTTATCATGTTGGGGGAGCTACTCTTAAAAAGGAGAATCCCCGTAAGACATTTCTCAATTTCAGGAACAATCTTTTAATGCTTTACAAAAATCTTTCTGAGAGTGAGTTGCTGCATGTGATGACTGTACGTTGCATCCTGGATTATGTGGCGGCTTTCACTTTCCTGTTGAAGGGGGAGCTACCGAATATGACAGCGGTGTTTCAAGCCAGAAAAGAATATAATGCTTTAAGAAAGGATTTTAGGGCTTCCCGGGAGACTAATCTTGAAAAAACTTCTCTTCAAGTAATTCCCGAACGGATTAAAAAGAGTATTTTAGCGCAATATTATTGGGGGAGAAAGAAATATTTCTCTCAATTAAATATGTCTTACCTAAATAAATGAATATGGAAAAACTAGTTAGAAAGATTGGCTTGGTAGCTCATGATGGTATGAAAAAAGATCTAATAGAGTGGGTTATTTGGAATTCAGAGCTGTTAATGGGACATAAGTTCTATTGTACAGGTACAACTGGTACGTTGATTCGTGAAGCTTTGAAAGAAAAGCACCCCGACATAGAATGGGATATCACAATACTAAAGTCTGGTCCGTTAGGTGGTGACCAACAAATGGGTTCACGCATTGTAGATGGTGAAATAGACTATCTGTTCTTCTTCACTGATCCGATGACTTTACAACCTCATGATACCGATGTAAAGGCTTTAACCCGCTTGGCCGGAGTGGAAAATATAGTGTTTTGCTGTAATCGTTCTACTGCCGATCATATTATATCCAGTCCTTTGTTCATAGATCCTGAATATCAACGTACTCGTCCTGATTATTCTACTTATGCAAAACGTTTCGAGAATAAACCGCTGGTAACAGAAGCTGTTGAAAACGTAGAAAAGAGAAAAATCAGTAAAGGTCATTAATAAACATAACTTTGATAAAAAAGAATGCAGGCGGGTAAATCTAATTTTATCTGCCTGTTTCTTTTAGTGTGCCATTGACCAATGGATTTTATTTATTGGTCAATGGATGAAAATCATTGGTGAATAACGATTCAAACTCTGGCCTATCTTTTTTGAAAACAGACGGATTGTTTTTGATCTCTGCTCCTAAATTCTTTTTTTCATGCACTTTATCTGCTTGTCTGCTACTAAATCGTATTAATTATCTGGTAACTAGTATTATAAATTAGTGGCAGATAAACGTTCTGTACAATTCATCTGCTACAAAATCGTGCTCATCTGATACTAAAATCAGTGATCTGCCACTAACCGGCTATTTAAGTTACGCTGTAGTTTGAGAAATAACAGCTTGTTCAGCTTTCTCTGATATGACATCTTATATAATAAGCTACCCGATTTCTTCATTTTAGCTAAGTAAGCCTTCGGCCCAGAACCCATAAGCCCTCGGCCGAGGGCTTACTTACGTTTCCTTGCAAAATGGGCAAATCTATCAGGGAAAAATGGTAAACAAGCCCATCGCCACAAACTACATTCACCCTAGCTGTATCCTCAAAAAGCCGAATATTCCTCATTCAAAGATTAACAGCAACACCTGCTACGATGCTGTAGAGCGTTCAATTCAGTAGCAGATGATTCTAGTGTAAGATGGGGGAGATGAATTGAGGCTTTTTTGCTTACAGAAGTTTAAGACAACATCTTCCACCAAAAGTGACGAAGAACCTTTTTTATTGTTGGAGGTTAAATATTCCGATAATAACTGAACAATGTAAGTGGTTCTGACTTTTTTATAATTCTTGCTAAAAAAAGACTCATTATTGGCATTCTTCCTCATAAACCACTATATTTGGCAAACTATTTGTCATCTATATAATAGTATTAATTAATAAAAAATAAGAATATGCCTATTTATTGGATTCTATTTATCGGTATAGCACTAATTAGCTTTATAGTGCAACACTCGTTGCAAAGCAAATTTAAAAAATATTCAAAAATTCCTCTCTCCAATGGAATGACAGGCCGTGATGTTGCAATGCAAATGCTTCATGATAACGGGATTTATGATGTGCAGGTTACCAGTACTCTAGGACATCTGACAGATCATTATAACCCTGCCAATAAGACAGTAAATCTGAGTGAGAGTGTATATTCAAGTAATAGTGTGGCGGCTGCAGCTGTAGCGGCTCATGAATGCGGTCACGCTGTGCAGCATGCATGTGCATATGCTCCTCTGACTTTGCGTTCCAAGCTAGTGCCTGTTGTTACTATTGCATCTCAATGGATGCAATGGCTGTTGCTTGCCGGAATAATTATGATACAATCTTTCCCACAGCTCTTATTTGCCGGAATTATTCTGTTTGCCATGACAACAGTGTTTAGTTTTGTAACACTACCGGTTGAAATCAATGCCAGCAGACGTGCACTGGTATGGTTAAGTAGTGCAGGCATTACAAATTCATACAATCATGCTCAGGCAGAAGACGCGCTTCGCTCAGCTGCTTATACTTATGTAGTTGCCGCTTTGGGCTCTTTGGCTACATTAGTTTATTATATCATGATTTTTATGGGAAGAAGAGATTAGTTCTATCAGAAGAATAATATTTAAAACGGACGAAGTGCTATTATCAAAGCTCTTCGTCCGTTTTTTGTTTATGTCGTGCAAATCTTAATTTTCAGGCGATTGCCAGAAATATTCCGCATTGTCTGTCACGCCTGTCTGCTGATCTGTTATTTCCGGTGCGGAGGAAGGATATAACATAATTGTAATGGGAGAGGTCTTTCCCTCTATTTGCGTCTCAGTGTTATATCCGCTATGCAGAACACATTCCATTCGATAAAGGTTCTTGGTCATGTAATAATCCAGATAATGTTCTTTTGTTTCTTTCTTCTTATTATTCCAGTTGGAGTCCTCGTTAATCCGCAGTGGTGCACCACTTATTAATCTTTCACGTACTTCGGAAATACCCAGCATCGTTCCTTTTTCATCTGTAACATATACATTGAATGTAGGGTCTATCCATATCCATTTATCTAATGTGTTAGAATAAACCACGTTGATAACATGACAATCATCAATGTATTTTTTTGGCAAACAAGTGATATAGCGTGATTTGAACCCCATAGCCAGATAACATTCATTAAGCATTACAGCTATCATACGACAATTTATCCCGCGATTCTCTTTCTGGCAAACCTTAACCAGGTCAATTGCATTTTTTAATTGCGGATTCATAGAACGTCCATCGTGACGCACTACATTATGTGCCCAATGAAGCAGATTCTTTATTTTACAAATTTCATTCCCGCTGCCGGCTATACTATCAAGATTAAAATATTCACGTATTCTTACCAGGTTGCGATCATTAGGAGCTAAATAAGTAAATTTTGGTAAGAGAGAATCCACTTTGTTTGTGTAGCCACCTGCTTGTTTTAAAATGTTCTTATAATCACTTTCAATCCGGATTTTTTCCATTAATGCAATAAATTTCTTTTCTGTTCTGATGTTATTCAGATCCGTATCTTTGCTGGAGTGAATGTAGTTTGTCCAACCGTTTTCTACAGCTTTAGCAAAAGCTTCTACTGCTTTTTCTTTTTTATTCATTAGTGACCGGTAGCAGGCAATATTATAATAAAGAGCTCCTTTAATTGATTCTATTTTTTTTCTTATCTCTTCAGGGTAAGAGAGTACTGTTTCAATCATAGCATAATCCAGCTCTTCTGCCTTTTTGTAATCTTTTGCATCTCTGGCTTGCTTTACCAAATGGCTTTGTTCTGTGAAGTACTTTTTTACTTCATCCATGGTAACTTGCGCATGTCCGGTAGATGTGCCCCAGATAACAATCAATATGCAGACAACTATTCTCATTGATTCATCTTTGATTAGTTAACTCTTAATATTGCCATCAGATATAATATAGACGTAATAAGGTACCAATAAGTTTTAGTAAATGACTCCTTTTTTTTATAGAATCAATAATTTAGTGTAACTTTGCGCCACAAAAAGATTATTGATTATGGCAAAACCAAGTATACCTAAAGGAACGCGTGATTTTTCGCCTATTGAAATGGCGAAGCGTAATTATATATTTAATACAATTCGTGAAGTTTTTCATCTTTTCGGATTCGAACAGATTGAGACCCCTGCTATGGAAAACCTTTCCACGTTGATGGGAAAGTATGGAGATGAAGGTGATAAATTGCTATTTAAAATACAAAATTCGGGTGATTACTTCTCTGGACTGACAGACGAAGAACTCCTTTCCCGCAATGCAGCCAAACTGGCAAGCAAATTTTGTGAGAAAGGATTACGTTATGACCTGACTGTACCTTTTGCCCGCTACGTGGTAATGCACCGTGATGAGTTGAGTTTTCCATTTAAACGCTATCAGATTCAGCCGGTATGGCGTGCTGATCGTCCTCAGAAAGGTCGTTACCGTGAATTCTATCAGTGTGATGCCGACGTGGTGGGAAGTAATTCTTTGCTGAATGAAGTAGAACTGATGAAGATGGTAGATGCTGTTTTCACTCGTCTGGGAGTAAGAGTCTCCATTAAGATTAACAATCGGAAGATACTAAGTGGAATCGCAGAAATTATTGGTGAAGCGGAGAAGATTGTAGACATTACTGTGGCTATTGACAAATTAGATAAAATAGGGCTGGAGAATGTAAATGCTGAACTATCTTCTAAAGGTATCTCAGATGAAGCTATTGCTAAACTGCAACCCATTATCCTGTTGAACGGAACTAATGCTGAAAAGCTGAACACCCTCAAAACGGTTCTTGCTTCAAGCGAAATAGGAATGAAGGGAGTAGAAGAGAGCGATTATATTCTTTCTAAACTGTTACTTCTGGATATAAACTCTGAAGTTGAACTTGATTTAACTCTGGCTCGTGGATTGAATTACTACACAGGAGCTATTTTTGAAGTAAAAGCACTCGATGTACAGATAGGAAGTATTACTGGAGGTGGCCGATATGACAATCTGACAGGAGTGTTTGGCATGCCTGGAGTTTCAGGGGTAGGAATCTCTTTTGGTGCAGACCGTATTTTTGATGTATTGAATCAACTGGAGCTTTACCCTAAAGAGGCTGTAAATGGTACACAACTGATGTTTGTGAACTTTGGTGAAAATGAAGCGGTTTATTGTTTGCCTTTACTGACAAAAGTGCGTGAAGCAAATATTCGTGCAGAGTTGTATCCTGATTCTGCTAAAATGAAAAAACAAATGGGATATGCCAACGATAAGAAAATTCCTTTTGTTGTTATTGTCGGTGAAAATGAGATGAATGAAGGCAAGGTAATGCTAAAAAATATGGAGAGCGGAGAACAACAGCTGCTGGATATTGTTCAATTAATAGCTGCTGTTACTAAATAAGAAATTTAATATATTAGAAAAAGGTCAATTTGTCAGTTAGAAGAAACAAATTGACCTTTTTTTGTCTCTTTATCCCGCTTTTTTTCTCCTTTTTAGTGATGGCATTTTTTGGCACAGTTTTAGCAGTATCTTTTACGTTATAAAAAACAAATAGTCAAACAATAAAATATTAAAGAATTATGAACATTAAACCGTTAGCAGACAGAGTACTTATTCTTCCTGCTCCAGCAGAAGAAAAAACAATCGGTGGTATTATCATTCCCGATACAGCAAAAGAGAAACCTTTGAAAGGTGAAGTTGTGGCAGTAGGTCACGGTACAAAAGATGAAGAAATGGTATTGAAGGTTGGAGACACAGTACTTTATGGCAAATATGCCGGAACAGAACTTGAGGTCGAAGGTGGTAAATACCTTATTATGCGTCAAAGTGATGTTCTTGCAACTCTCTAATTCAAATTATTCATTAATCATTATTAATTTTAAAAATCATGGCTAAAGATATATCATTCAATATCGATGCTCGCGATCAACTTAAAAAAGGAGTTGACGAGCTTGCAAATGCAGTAAAAGTAACTCTAGGTCCTAAAGGCCGTAACGTAATTATCGAAAAGAAATTCGGTGCTCCTCATATCACAAAAGATGGTGTAACAGTTGCTAAAGAAATCGAACTGAGCGATCCTTTCCAGAACACTGGTGCTCAGTTGGTAAAAGAAGTTGCTTCTAAGACTGGCGACGATGCTGGTGACGGAACAACAACTGCAACTGTACTTGCTCAGTCAATCGTTAGTGTAGGTATGAAGAATGTTACTGCCGGAGCAAACCCAATGGATTTGAAACGTGGTATTGATAAAGCTGTTGAAGCTGTTGTAGCTTCTATTAAAAAACAATCTGAAAAGGTTGGCGATGATTATGATAAGATTGAGCAAGTGGCTCGTATCTCTGCAAACAACGATGCAACTATCGGTAAACTTGTTGCAGATGCTATGCGTAAGGTTTCTAAAGATGGTGTAATCACTATTGAAGAAGCTAAGGGTACTGATACAACAATTGGTGTTGTAGAAGGTATGCAGTTCGACCGTGGTTATCTTTCTGCTTATTTCGTAACTAACACTGAAAAGATGCAGTGCGAAATGGAAAACCCATACATCCTTATCTATGATAAGAAGATTTCTAACCTGAAGGATATGCTTCCTATTTTGGAACCAGCTGTACAAACAGGTCGCCCATTGCTTATTGTTGCTGAAGATGTAGATAGCGAAGCATTGACTACATTGGTAGTTAACCGTCTTCGTTCTCAATTGAAGATCTGCGCTGTGAAAGCTCCTGGATTTGGTGACAGAAGAAAAGAAATGTTGGAAGATATTGCAATCCTGACTGGCGGTTTGGTTATCAGCGAAGAAAAAGGTTTAAAACTGGAACAAGCTACTATCGAAATGTTGGGATCTGCAGAAAAGGTTACAATTACAAAAGATAACACAACCATCGTAAATGGTGCTGGTGCAAAAGAAAACATTGAAACTCGCATCAATCAAATCAAAGCTCAGATCAAGACTACTACATCTGACTATGATAAAGAAAAACTTCAGGAACGTTTGGCTAAATTAGCTGGTGGTGTTGCTGTACTTTATGTAGGTGCTGCTTCTGAGGTTGAAATGAAAGAGAAAAAAGACCGTGTGGATGATGCTCTTTGTGCAACCCGTGCAGCCATTGAAGAAGGAATTGTTCCTGGTGGTGGCGTTGCTTACATCCGTGCAATTGAGGTATTGGAAGGTATGAAGGGTGACAATGCTGATGAAACAACAGGTATTGAAATCATTAAACGTGCCATCGAAGAACCTCTTCGTCAGATTGTTGCCAATGCTGGAAAAGAGGGTGCTGTTGTTGTTCAAAAGGTTCGTGAAGGTAAAGGTGACTTTGGATATAACGCACATACCGATATTTATGAGAATATGTATGCTGCAGGAGTTGTAGATCCTGCAAAAGTAGCCCGTGTAGCTCTTGAAAATGCGGCTTCTATCGCAGGTATGTTCTTAACAACAGAATGTGTTGTTGTAGAAAAGAAAGAAGATAAGCCAGAAATGCCAATGGGCGCTCCAGGAATGGGCGGTATGGGTGGAATGATGTAATTCTTCCTTTTTATCACTATAATTAAATAGAAAAGGCTGCTCTTATGGGTAGCCTTTTCTATTTAATAGCTTAAGATCCTCACCTTCATTGATTGGTCTGGCAACTTATCTTTTGAATGGATATGCAAAAATAAAAGGGATCACCAGTAAAATCATGTGTTATGCGTAAATTTTTGTTAGCCTAAACATAAAGAATGGTATATCTGTAACACCTCTTAGTGATGCTCTGAATGCTTTGATTTTAGCATTAAGTGATTCTGCAGAAGCATTTGTCGCTCTATTATTGAAGAAGTTCAAAACTTCTTGATAGTGCTCATATAACGTAGCTGCAATGACATTGAACGAATCCAGTTTAGCTTCTTCCACTTTATTATACCATTTAGCTAAAGCTATTCTTGCCACATCTTTGACTGTATTCTTTGCGAATATCATTCTTAATGAGTGTGATAAGCCATAAGCATTCTTTAGTTTTGGATATAATTCAAATAATATAGCTGCTCTTTCTTTTTGACTTTGAGTCCATTTGTCTGCTGATTTAAATAATAGATATCGACTTCTGACCAATAACTGCTTTCTGGTATCTCCATTGGCTAATATCTCCGTTTTATAGGTTTCTGCCTTACCTTTAGCTTCCTCCATGGCATCCGTTTCGTCTTGTATAGCTTCCCATCGATAATTTATCCTAATTTCCTGTACGGCATCACAGGCTAACTTTTGAATATGAAAACGATCTATAACCTGTGTTGCTTTTGGAAAACTATGACGTATAATTTTGCGCATTGTATTTGCCATATCCATCGTTACCTCTTCTACCTTTTGGCGTATATCAGGAGCTATTCTGTCAAGAACCGCTTCTACATCTTCGGATTTAGTTCCCAGCACAACTGCAGCGATACAGCCTTTGCCTCCTTTGGCGTCTTTGTTTGAAAGAATAGTATATAGTTCTCCGTTGGAAACACATGTTTCATCAATGCTCATGTGCGGACCGATGTTTTCGGAGAAAAGAACATAATTAGCTGCATGCTCCTTTTGGTGCCATTGCTGATAATCACTCAGATGTTCCTTATATTGACGCTCTAGCTGAACGCCATCTACATGGAAGAATAGCTCAAGAGAGCGGGCCGTAATCGGGTATGAATCCAAGCATACCTTTTAAAAAAGAAGCGAACTCTTCTGTGTATCGAGTCCCCTCTGCGGTCAAAGTCAAGCATCTTGTAGTACTTTCATTAGTCGATAAAACAAGCCAACGCCGACGGCGAACATGAAGGAATACCTTGCGGTCTCTGATGGGAAAATCACGAATAAGAACTTCGGGAAAGAAACCATTGGCCTTAACTTCCCAAGATTCATATTGGGATGGAACTTGTGCTTGTTCATCTAAGTAAATATGAAGATCATTATTTGAGCATTGGACATCTACTATATCAAAATAATCATTTATTTCCAATGGCAAAATAAAGGAGGCCAGAGTGCGTAAGGAATCAATTGAGCTCATAACATTTTTTTCTTGCAAAGAAAACGGTTTTAGAACTTTATACAATGGACTAACACATGATTTTACTGGTGATCCAATAAAAGTAGGCAACCCATCAGGGCTGCCTACACATGTAACTTTTCTATTAATAATAACCGAGCCTGCTTCTTTTAAGAAACGAAGCCAGCAATTATTTTGTACTTGCTTTAAAAACCTGATTCAACTTATCTCCTGTAATCTTAATCAGATAAAGACCTTTTGGAAGATTACCTAAATCAACAGTCTCTTCTTGCTTGCTTGTTATCCCGGTAATTTTTCTGCTTTGAAGTTTTTGCCCATTCACGTTAAATAAATTGATTTGTACATTTGTATCTCCTTGTGTAAATAAGAACTTAAGCAATTGTTGATTATCAGGAGTAGTATACATCAGTATTGGTTGAGGTTGAACAGGCATGTCTTCAATTGAGGTAGATTGTTTAATTATCTCAAGAATTCCATTATAGGCATCAATCTTACCATATCCCCAAGTGTTATTCCCGTTAGAAAGTATATTTCCCGTATAAGAATCATTGATTGCTGTTTTCTGGAGGATGCTTTTTACTTCAGTAGGTGTAAGTTCTGGATTGGCTTGTAACCAGGTTGCCAAAACACCGGTAACGTAAGGTGTAGACATTGAAGTTCCTTCCATCATACCGTAATAATAAGTATTACCTTCTACTGTTGTAGCTTTTACTCTGTTAGTTGGATCAGTATCATAACTGGATACAGAAGAAACGATAAGACTTCCTGGTGCAGTTATTTCTGGTTTCATACGTCCATCGATTGTTGGGCCTGTGCTCGAGAAAGATGCAAGAGCATTTAATGTCTCAGTTGAATTATAGGTTTCATTGTTCAGGTTTGTATATGAGGTTTTGGTTGTATATGCTCCCACACTGACTATTTGTTTACCTGTTCCTCCAATCTCTCCGATGGAACAATCATTATTACCACCAGACCACCCGGACTGATTAAGGCTAGTGAAAGAGCAAGAACTATCATCTCCCCAGGCATTTACAGTTCCTTCTGTTGCTTTTATAATGAGCCCTAGATGATAACCTGTCGGGATGGAAGGGTCGGAAGTTAATTGAGATGTAAAATATGCATTGGGCTTGTTGTTTTGCGGATTGGTTTCAGTATAGAATTTAACATAACCTTTCACTCGCTGATTAGTTGGAGTAGCTAAATAGAGTTTCTTACCGTTATTTATTTCGGAGGTACTGTATTCCGGACTTGTATAAATAGCATTCATAAGAGGGTCATAAAGGCAGAGTTGTACCTTGAAGTTCTTTCCCTCCTCTCCCCAGACATCACAAGCAAAGTTGTCTTTAAACTGAAAGATTGCTTTGCAAATGGAATCTGTTGAACTGAACGTTTTTGATATATGTGTATACTTTTGTCCCTCGTTGCCTGCAGCACCTACCAGTAAACGTCCTTTACCCTGCATCTCATCTGTCAGGGAATCAAAAGAAGATGTACCGTCATGGGGACCCATATAACTTCCTAAGCTGAGGTTAATTACGCAAGGTTTGCCCACTGAGGTGGCATAATCATAGATATACTTTATTCCATTAGCAATGTCAGTATCATCGCTAAGATAGGATACCAATACAATGTCTGCATCTCCGGCAATTCCATAGTATGTATTTCCATTTGTTCTGTCCGCTCCGGCAGCGATACCTGCAACATGGGTTCCATGTGATGTATCCGGCAGATCATAGGCTACTTTTAGAATAGAATCCTGGTTGATGTATTCCACTCCATAGCTAAAGCCTGTAGGGGGAGTCCCTGTATCTACATTCTGATCCCATACTCTTTTTACCCGATATGCAGTATGGTCTTTATTATAAAAATTGGGATGGCCGTATTCAAATCCATTGTCTATAATCCCTACTACTACATCTTTGCCAAAGTATGGTCCGGTTAATGGAACTGTTCCATTTTGTACCATTTCAACGTTGGAGGTAATCCTGGCTTTGTCCATATTCTTATGTACGGGAGTTCCCATTTGTACATATTTTACTTCGGGTAAAGCTGCAACAGTTTCGAGCACGTCAACTGGAATCAGGGCAGTAATTATATTTTTTGTACGGGTACTGATTTTTACACCTTCCTGTATCAGAGCTTGAGTGTCTGCATTCTCTTTCAGATAAATATAAGCGTTTATATAATCTCTGGAATTGGATTGTCTTACTGCTGCTCTTTTATAGAGCGTTCTTTGTTGTACAGAAGTACTTCCTTCTTTTATACTTGAGAGAAATGACTTTGTATAAGGAGATAGTTTTCCTGTGGTGACCTGTGCCTGAGTTGCAGCAAGAAAGAAAAACATGAAGAAATAATACAGTAGGGTAATTCGTTTCATTGTTTTGTGCTGTTATTTAAAATTATTTTGTTTAATATAAAATTATAAAGGTGAATTTTTAGTTCTTACTTTTCGACCAATTTCAATATAGGTAATGCCTTTGACCTGAATTAATAAAGGTATATTTTTTATAGGAACTGAAAAGGTTTTTATTTTATTGGTATACGCTACTACATTTCCTCCTATGTATTCAATGTCAGCTTTATTAAAAGTGCTGTCAGTGTGTAAAAAACCGGAAACCAGAAATTGCTGATCCTGCTTTTTGAGAGAATAACGTTCTATTAATGCCTGTGATGGGATATATTGCTCTGGTGATTTTCCGTTAGCTTCTTCAGTTAACTCTTCCCAAAAGGAGCTGAAACTGTTGGATAATCTGGCTCTGTCCATTGTTGATAAAAGGCTGTTATCTGAACTGATGCTTTTGTTGAATGAGGAACACTCAACTAATGAAATTATAACTAAAGCATAACAGAGTAACTTAGCCTTCATATATATTTTTTTCTTTATTTATGTCGCAAATATATATTTTTTTTCTTAGTAAATAGTATTTATATGCATATATATGTATATTCTGCATTAGAATGCAATCCGTTTTTTAATAAATACTGTTCTATTGCGAAATAATTTGTAGTTTTGTATATCTTAAATTTAATGCGATGAAAACTATTTTACTATCATTGTTATTCTTTCTTTGTTCTTTTTTAGCTAATGCCCAAAGGATTACACCTGATGTGCAAAAAAGAGCAGATTCGATTATGAGGTTTATGACTATTGCCTGTAAATGGCATAAAATTTAGAAACAAATATATGTCCATAAAAGAAAAGCTCGACGAGCTAACTGCAATCTATAATACTCCTGCTTTTATTGAAGAAGATCCCATACAGTTTCCTCGAGCGTTTTTTAATAAATCAGCCAGGATAGAAGATATAGAGATTTCGGCATTGCTTACTTCTGTTATTACCTGGGGAAAGCGCAATTTGATCTGTCGGGATGCTGGTAAGATGCATCAAATAATGGGAGATAGCCCCTATAATTATATTATGAACCAGGAGTGGAACATTTTAAAAGATTCGGGAAGAAATATACATCGCACGTTTTTTGAACGCGATATGTGGAATATCTGTTCCGGACTTTATCATTATTATCTTGAAAACGATTCATTGGAGGAGTTATTTCTGGAAGATGGTATTTTATCAGGGTTAGATAAGCTTTCCCGGTTGATGAATACCCGCCATATTTCTTCTCCTAAGACTAAAAGCCCTTGTAAAAGAACCAACTTGATGCTTCGCTGGCTAGTGAGGAATGATGGAATAGTAGATATGGGGGTGTGGAAAAGAATTTCTCCATCTCAGCTTATCATCCCGCTTGATTTGCATGTGGGGCGGATGTCAAGAACTCTTTGGGATGATCTTAACAGGACGGAACGACTATCAACAGCTTTGAAAATTACAAATCATCTCTCAGAATTTTGCCCGGAAGATCCCTGTAAGTACGATTTTGCCTTATTTGGCCTGGGAGAAGAGCAAAGCCGGACAAAGGTCACTTCTGCTGATTTCTCGGTTTTATAAGCAATAAATTGCGGATGAATGTTTCTTAAGGAGCCAATCTTTCTATTTTCCAGTTTCGGTCATTTAGTAAGGTGTAGAGAAAGCGATCGTGCAAGCGGCTTTCCCGTCCTTGCCAAAACTCAATGCGGGTAGGGGAGACGGCATATCCGCCCCAGTTATCAGGCCTTTTCACCTCATGCCCGGCAAAGCGGATGCTTTCACGGATAAATGCCTGCATGATCTCCATTCTCCCTGAAATAGGCCTGCTTTGAGGGGAGATTCTTGCCCCGATTCTGCTCTTGTAAGGTCGGGTCTTGAAATATTCATCTGAAACTTCCGGCGAGACTTTGGTGGCAATTCCCTCTATGTGTACCTGCCTTTCGAGTTCATGCCACAGAAAAGTGAGGGATATATAAGGGCAATTGGCCAGATGTTTTCCTTTCCGGCTTTCATAATTAGTATAGAACACAAATTTCTCGTCTCGTAATTCTTTCAGTAGTACACAGCGCGTTGAAGGTTTACCATCTTCAGAAACCGTACCTATAATCACAGCTGTAGGCTCGTTGACCTCTGCATTAATCGCTTCTTCCAACCATGTTTGAAACTGAACAAACGGGTTGCCCGATAGATTCTTTCTTGTCAGTCCACCTCTTGAGTATTCTCTTCGGATATTGCGAATATCTATTTTCATATTCTTCCCTTTATGTTTCAGACAAAGTTATTGAAATAGTTAGATTTTGCAATTGAAACGGAGGAGTTTTCAATAAAAAGCAGTTACTTTGCAACTAAATATAACTATAATATGAGAAGTTTTGCATCAGATAATAATTCAGGGGTTCATCCTTTGGTGATGGAAGCCCTTGCTAAAGCTAATACAGATCATGCTTTTGGATATGGAGATGATCAGTGGACTGCTGAGGCTGTGATTAAAATAAAAGAGACCTTTACTCCGGATTGCGAACCGTTGTTTGTTTTTAACGGTACAGGGAGTAATATTGTGGCTTTACAATTGCTTACTCGTCCGTATAACTCCATTATTTGTGCTGAGACTGCCCATATTTATGTAGATGAGTGTGGCTCTCCCGTGAAATCCACAGGCTGTCAGATCCGACCGATAGACACCCCCGACGGAAAGCTCACACCTGAGCTTATTTTGCCTCACCTTCACGGGTTTGGAGATCAGCATCATTCGCAGCCGGGAGCTATTTATATTTCACAATGTACCGAACTGGGAACGGTATATACAGTAGAAGAGTTGAAGGCCATTACCGAACTTGCTCACCAACATGGAATGTACGTTCACATGGACGGAGCACGCATTGCTAATGCTGCGGCAGCTTTGAATGTTTCTCTGAAAGCACTGACTGTAGATTGTGGCATTGACGTTCTTAGTTTGGGTGGAACAAAGAACGGACTGATGATGGGAGAGTGTGTTGTGATCTTTGATCCGTCTTTGGCTAAAACTGCAAAGTTCTACCGCAAGCAATCAGCCCAGTTAGCTTCTAAAATGCGCTATCTTTCTTGCCAGTTTACAGCATACCTTACAGATGATCTTTGGCTTAAGAATGCTACTCATGCAAATAATATGGCTAAACTACTTTATGAAGGACTAAAGAAATTCCCGGAGATTAAATTTACTCAGAAATCTGAAACTAATGCTTTGTTTCTTTCCATGCCTCGTCTGATGATTGATAAACTACTGGAATCGTATTTCTTCTATTTCTGGAATGAAGCGAGCAATGAAATCCGTTTAGTAACATCCTTTGATACAACGGAAGAAGATGTTTTTAGCTTTATCAATGCACTAAAAAATATTTAGTAAGATCTGAAATTATTATTTAATGAATCTAAATGCTGATAGTAGTATTTAGATTTGTTTTTTCTATACTACATTATTCGTGTTGTTTTTATAACTATTTGATAAGATATGATGAATTTTATTCCGGAAAGTCAACTCAAGAATCAGTTAAGTAATGAGTTTGATTTCTTATTCATATTAAATATGGATGGGAACATTATTACAGCTAATTTTGCAGTCAATAATATACTTGGATATTCTCTTAATGAACTTAAAGGAAAGCACTTTTCTTCTGTTTATCCGGATCAATATAAATCAAGATCCGGCGTAACTATGCCTTTGGTCATTAAAGGGGATGTCACTTCTTGTCCATATCCATTTATGAAGAAAGATAAAGGAATAATACCTGTTGATACAAAGTTTTATCTGGGTTGGTGGAATGAAGAAAATGTTATTGCTGCTGTCAGTACTAATTTATCCGCTGAATATTTTTCTAAGGAGGTTTTTCTTAGCATATTTAATAGTTCTCAGGTAATGATGGCGATAGGTACGGTTGACTCTGGCATAATCTTCAATGCAAATCGTGCTTTTATAGAAAACATCGGATATTCTTTGGATGAAATTTCAGGCAAAACATTTCAGGAATTAGACTTGTTTTATGACGGTGATCAAATAAAGAAACTGCTCTCCCGATCTAATGGCAAAGGTAATGTTAAAGGAGAACTTACTGTTAGAACAAAGTCCGGCGAGCGAATGGTTTGCCTTTTCTCTTTCGAACAGATAGAAATTCAGGATAATACCTATATGCTCGCTGCTGCAACTAATATCACTCAAAGAAAGCAGATGGAAGAGAACTTGAAACATCTCAATAATCAGCAGAAATTACTTGCGGATATAGCTCAATTGCTTAATAAATCAGATAACTTTGATGATATTATCAATGTTGTTCTCCGTCTAATAGGGCAACACACTAATGTAAGTCGTGTTTGTATCTACGAAAATACATTGGATGAACTATTTACCAGTAATACTTACGAATGGTGTAATGAAGGCATTGCCAGTAAGAAAAAGGCTATTCAAAAGGCTTCTTTTGAGGATATTCCTTCATGGAAAAAGATTATAAATAGTCAAGGACATCTTTCTTCAAGTAATATTCTTGAACTCCCGGATGATATAGCCGGTATTTTGGAGCATTTTGAGATAAAATCAGTATTGGTTTATCCTCTTTATATTCAGAATCATCTTTGGGGATTCGTTGGCTTTGACGACTGTCTTCATAATAGGGTATGGCTGGATGATGAGATAAACTTGCTTAAAACGGTAACGGGTAATATTGCAAATGCTCTTGAGCGGAAATTATACCTGAATCAATTTAAGAATAGTGAAATGCGACTAAGACTTGCCTTGGATGGGGCAAGAGAAGGAATGTGGGATTGGGATCTTCAGAAAGATGAGATTTACTTTACTGATATTGGTTATGAAATAATTGATCAGAATCTGGATGAATCATTAGGTAAAGGGCACAAATGGCAGAGTCTGATTCATCCTGATGACTGGAGCTGGGTATCAGAACTTTTTATAGATCACAAAAAAAGTAAAATAGATTATTTTGAGGCTACTTTTCGGGTAATAGGCCGGTCGGGTAAGGAGAAATGGATATTAAACCATGGAAGGGTTATTGAGAGAGACAAAGATGGTCTGGCTATTCGCGCTATTGGTACTCTTATTGATATCAGCAAGCAGAAGGAAACTGAAGAGCAATTAAAACGATTGCTTACCACGAAAGACAAACTTTTTTCTATTATCTCACATGATCTTCGTGGTCCGATTGGCAGCTTTATGCAGGTTATTGAACTTCTTACCAGTGATATACAGATTACTCCTGATGTGCAGGATTCTCTGCTTCTTGAGCTGAAGGATATGTCAAAAAATACATTCTACTTGCTGGAGAACTTGCTTAGCTGGTCAAGATCCCAACGAAGTGAGATTGTATATAATCCAAGAACTATCATTGTTAATGAACTAATAAAAGAGAATATATTGTTGCTTACTAATACTGCAGGACAAAAATCAATTCAGATTCAGTTTGAGGCGGAAGCTAATTATTCAGCTTATGCCGATTATGATATGGTTAACCTGGTAGTTCGTAATATACTCTCCAATGGGATAAAGTTTACTCGCGTTGGAGGATTAATCGTTATTCATATCTCTGAACGAAAAGGATTTATTGAAGTCGAGATCGCAGATAATGGAGTTGGGATGCCTCAGGAGGTAGCGGATAAGCTATTTACAGATAATAATTTTCATTCGACTTATGGCACAGGCAATGAAAAAGGATCAGGTTTGGGACTTGTACTTTGCAAAGATTTTGTTCAGCGAAACGGTGGCAGCATAAGAGTGGAAAGTGTTCAGGATAAAGGAAGCAGATTTATTTTTACTTTACCGGTCGTTAGCAAGGTTATTTCTTCGTTATGATAATGATTGCCCCTAACTTTTCGTAAAGACGTGATAAAGTTTATTCTCTTTCTCTCTGGGCTTTTTATTTATCAGGTATAAAATTTATGTAATGTTGTACAAAACAAATCTTTCTTCTGTACAAAATAATTAATTCTTTTGTACAGAAGAATGCAATCTTTTGTACAAGGATGCAAGAATTAGTCTGGTGATTTTTTCAAGAGTGTCTGATGAATACTGTAGGTGAGGTTCCATAAAAAAAAGACATCCTTTTGGGATGCCTTCTTCCTTTATCTATGAATGAGCAGCTTACTTTCTGTAATAAGCTAATTCTTCGTTGTCAAATTTCTGAATAAACAGAGCGTGCTTGTCAATTTCACCTTCGGCAAATCTTACAAATACGTGTGCAGACTCAGTAAATGAATCACATTTGGAAGCATCCTGTACCAATAGGTAAGCCATGATGGTGAATGAAGCCATTTCAACTAAGCGGCGAGCCATAAAATCAAGTAACTCCTGATCTTTAGTAGCTACAATCTTCTCAACTGCAATTGCATATTTCTCAGTCATTGCTTTCAGACGATTACGTAATCCTTCGAATCCTGGAGCAAGAGGCATTGTTTCGTACTCTTTCAGGCGAGTAAGATAAGTACCATTTGTTACGTAACGTATAGCAGCTACAACCTGAAGCTGAGTAGTTCCTTCGTAGATACTAGTGATACGTGCATCGCGATAGATACGTTCGCAAGCATAATCTTTCATGAAACCTGAACCACCGTGAATCTGAATACAATCGTAAGCATTCTGATTAGCGAACTCACTACCTATACCTTTAACCAGCGGAGTAAAGCAGTCAGCAAATTTAGAGAAAGTTTTTTGCTCTGTTCTTTCTTCCGGAGTAAGTTTGCGTTCTTTTGAAATATCATCCAGACATTTGTATATGTCTACAAAACGAGATGTTTCATATAACAGTGTACGAGAAGCATCCAGTTTGGCTTTCATTAATGAAAGAATTTCGTATACAGCAGGGAATTCAATAATAGCCTTGCCGAACTGTTTACGATCCTTAGCATAAGCTAAAGCTTCATTGTAAGCAGCTTGAGAAATACCTATAGACTGAGCAGCAATACCCAGACGAGCACCGTTCATCAATGCCATTACGTATTTAATCAAACCAAGTTTACGGTCACCGCAAAGTTCTGCTTTAGCGTTTTTGAAGACTAATTCGCAAGTAGGAGATCCTTTGATACCCATCTTGTTCTCAATACGACGAACGTTTACGCCACCGTTTTTCTTGTCGTAAATAAACATGGAAAGACCACGACCATCGTGTGTACCTTCCTCAGAACGAGCAAGAACCAAGTGGATATCTGCATCACCGTTAGTGATGAAACGTTTTACACCGTTCAGGTACCAGCAGTTATCTTTTTCACAGAAAGAAGCTTTCAGCATTACAGCCTGAAGGTCGGAACCAGCATCCGGTTCGGTAAGGTCCATAGACATTGTTTCACCTGCGCAAACGCGAGGAATATAACGCATCTTCTGGTCTTCATTACCAAACTCATAAAGAGTTTCCGCACAATCCTGCAAGCCCCAAAGGTTTTCGAAACCTGCGTCGCAGGTTGAAACCATGTCGGCTGCCATCATGTAAGGTACGGTAGAGAAGTTAAGTCCACCGAAACGGCGAGGCATAGCCACACCCATTAAACCGGCATCTGTCAATGCTTTCAGGTTAATAGCTGTACCGCTGGCATATTTAACACGGTTGTTGACAACCTGAGGACCTTCGTGGTCTACATCTTCTGCATTTGGTGCAATCACTTCTGAACAGATTTCTCCAACAATCTCCAGTACCTTGTCGTAGCTGTCCATTGCATCCTCGAAATCTACAGGAGCATAATCAAAATTATTTTTGTCAGCATAGTTGCGCTCTTTGAGTTCAACGATTCTCTTCATCAACGGATGATTGAGATGATGCTTCAGTTCTGGTGTATCTAAATATAAGTTTGCCATAATATTTTTTGTCTTTAAACGGGATTTTGAAATGAGATAGGAATAACATAATATACATTCTGAGGAATGCCATCTTGAGTAGCGGGAGTCCATTTATAATGTCGGGCTATTTCTTTCACTACCCTTACTGCTTCAACATCTAAAGATGGATAAACGTGTTTCAATACATCTATTTCACTGGCAGAACCGTCTTTGCTTACCATGAAGCGGACATAAACTTTACCAGATATCTTTTTTGCCAAAGCATCTTGCGGATAATGCAGATTCTCAAAGACAAGATTTAACAAAACTTGCTCTCCTCCTTTAAATTCAGGCAATGCAAAGTAAGGTATATAATCCAGTTCTTTTCCGTTAGTATCATACAAATGTCCGCCTATACTTTTGTTGCCTTCATATTGTTCTTTACGCTTCAGCTTACCATTCTCATAGTATTGAATCAGAGGACCATTTAGCACCGCTTTCTTGTATGTGGATATTATATGTTCTTTCCCATTTGGGAAATAACTTATAGATTGCCCTTCAACTAAATTGTTAACCATTACACAGACAAGGCTATCTTTTCCATTAGGGTAAAGATAAGTGCATCTGCCATTTTTAATGCGTTTATGAGCAGTATATAAAGAGTAACTTCCTACTCCCTTTGCCCGGCCATCAGGTGTATAGAAAGCAACAAGAGTGCTTTTTCCTTCATGGCTTATTACTCCGTATTCCACAGCATCAGCTTTATTGTCTACCCATTGATACTTTTTATTAATATAAACAGTGTCTTGGGCGGCAATTATCTGGCAAAAACCAGTTGCTATCAATAAACTAATGATGATTCCTTTCATCGTATTCCTTCCGTATTACTATTTAGAGTTTTGTTTATAGTACTTAATCATCTTCGGCACAACTTCTTCTACTGTTCCGTTGATTACATAATCTGCTATTGTGTTGATCGGTGCCTCCGGATCATTGTTAATAGAGATAATCATTGCGCTTTCCTGCATACCTGCGATATGCTGAATTTGTCCTGAGATACCGCAAGCGATATACAGTTTTGGGCGAACAGTAACACCGGTCTGACCAATCTGACGATCGTGATCGGCAAAGCCTGCATCTACAGCGGCACGTGAAGCTCCTACTTCTCCGTTCAGTACTTTAGCAAGATCAAAAAGCAACTTGAAGTTATCTTTAGAACCTACTCCGTAACCTCCGGCTACAACGATAGGTGCTCCTTTAATATTCGTTTTTGATTTTTCTATGTGACGTTCAATGACTTTTACTACATAATCAGTGTCTGCTACATATTTACTTACTTCGTGGCGGATTACTTTTCCTTTGTAATCAGTAGAAAGAATTTGTTTTTTCATCACACCTTCACGAACGGTTGCCATTTGTGGACGATGTTCTGGGTTTACAATTGTAGCAACAATGTTACCACCAAAAGCAGGACGAATCTGATAAAGAAGGTTCTGGTAAACTTTGTTTTCTTTCTTTTCTTCGTGATCACCAATCTCAAGAGCAGTGCAGTCTGCTGTTAATCCGCTGGTCAAAGCTGAAGAAACACGAGGACCCAGGTCGCGGCCGATAACAGTAGCTCCCATTAGACATATCTGAGGTTTTTCTTCTTTAAAAAGGTTTACCAGGATAGAAGTGTGTGGTAATGAAGTGTATGGATAGAGTCCTTCTGCATCAAATACGTGTAACTTGTCTACTCCATAAGGAATCGCTTGCTTTTCAATATCGTCTAATTTGTAACCGGCAACAACTGCCTCCAATTGGCATTTTAACTGGTTAGCTAAAGAACGGCCTTTGGTAAGCAGTTCAAGGCTTACGTCAGCAATAATGCCGTCTTCTATTTCGCAATATACAAATAAATTGTTCATTTTTAGTTCTTTCTTTAGTGATTAACCAATCGTGTGATTTTCCAATAGTTCAACAATCATATCTTCCACTTCTCTGTCTGAAGCAGAAATGTTTTTGCTCTCTTTGGCTTGGAAAACGATGTTCTGAATTGCTTTAACTTTAGTAGGAGAACCGGAAAGACCGCATTGTTTAATATCTCCTTCTACGTCAGTAACGCTCCATTCTGCAAGGTTAAGATAATCTCTTGTGTCATACAAATCAGTGTAATCAAGGTTTCCTTGTTGCTTTTCTGTTACAGTCTTAGCATGTTTGTATTTTTGCACGTACTTAGCGTTACGAGGACGGCAGGAAGCTGCAGAACCATTAACAGTGATAACGATAGGAAGAGGACCTTCTACTGTTTCAATGCCACCATCAATGTGACGTTTTACAGTAATACGACCATTTTCTACTTTTTCAATTTCTTCGGCATAAGTAATCTGAGTTAATCCCAGTTTTTCAGCAACCTGAGGACCAACCTGCGCGGTGTCACCATCAATAGCCTGGCGGCCACCTATAATAACATCATACTCTTTTATCTTACGTATTGCAGTAGCAAGTGCATAAGAAGTGGCCAACGTGTCGGCTCCGGCAAACGCTCTGTCGGTTAACAAATAACCATTATCAGCACCGCGATACAGGCCTTCACGAATAATCTCTGCCGCGCGTCCGGGACCCATGGTCAGGATAGTTACGGTAGAACCGGGATGTGCATCTTTCAATCTGAGAGCTTGCTCAAGAGCATTCAGGTCTTCAGGATTGAAGATAGCCGGAAGTGCCGCGCGATTAATCGTTCCGTCGGCTTTCATGGCATCTTTCCCAACGTTACGTGTGTCAGGAACTTGTTTTGCCAATACAATAATCTTTAAACTCATGTTATTAATTTTAGTATTAGTATTTCATTTATTAGTATCAGTAAGCTATCAATAAGAGAGATATCTCACCTAGCTATCAGCCTGCAAATTTACTCAAACAGTTGATTATACAAAAGATTATTCTCTAAAAATGCACAAGTTTACGTTTATTGAGCAAATGAAAGATAATTGTATTGTGAAAAATTAAGTAAACTATTATCTGTTCTGTTTTAGTATCAACTTCGTTTTTTAGTAAAAAAAAGCTATCTGACATCAATTGGATAATGGAGTGTTTTGTCAGGTCCTTTTATTTGCGCTAAATCTCCCTTTCCGTTTTATCAATTTTATTATTGAACAGTTTCACTATATGAAGTAATCAAATATCAAGGTTGATAGGGTTAAGTAAATGCCGTGATTTTCTATTATACAGAGAAAATAGTACCAATGAAATAGAAATGATATCATAGTTTTTTTTATGTTTGTAATCTATATATTTAAAATAAGCTATCAATTTGTTTGCAAAAATTAAAAAAATACGGCTTTTGTAAATAATTTATATATAAAAACTAAACGATGAAACGATACAGACTTATCCAGATTATACTTATTCTCTTGCTTCTTTTCACAAAAGCCGAAGCTGCACATATAAATGGTTATGTTTTGATTATCAATTCTTATAATGAAGGGAATCAGTGGGCTGAAAACATTCAGGATGTAATAATGAAGTCCATAGATAATAAGAATAAGAAAAAAAACATATCTATATGCCTTGAATATCTGGATAACTGCAGATTCTCTTCCATGAAAGAAGTCACTCAAAGAACAGATAGTTTATACCGGGATTATCGCCTGAAGCCTAAAGCCGTTGTTATCATTGGAGAAGCCGGGTGGATTATTTATCGTAGTACACTTCCTCAGTCGTGGAAGGAAATACCTGTTGTTCTCACTTCGGCAAAGAGGTATACCGTCTCCCTTAATGATCTTATTTCAGGGAAAGAAATCAATTCCAAAATGCTGATTCCATATAAAGAGGCTGCTAAAGGTTTTAATGTAACAGGTGTCTTTCATCCTGTTTACATAAAGGAGACGATACAATTAATGAAAAAGCTGATGCCTAAAATGACTAAAGTGGCATTCATCTCTGATAAACGATATACCAGTTCTTATAATAGATTCTTATTTAAATATATAAGAAAGAAATACTTTCCGGAGTTAGGAGAAATCTCATTGTGTCAGAAGAATCTTAAAACAAATGATCTGCTGGATACATTGTCTCAAATGGATAAACACACTGGTCTGCTCTATCACGGTTGGTATGAAGATGGTAATACAACCTCGGGTATTTCTTCAAATAACAGAACGGAAAAAATAATCAGCAGTTTTACCAACTTGCCTGTATTTGGCTTGATGGACTTTGGTAATGATTTGGGAGATTTTTCGGGAGGTTATTATTCAAGCTGTGAAGATTACGGGAATAAATCCGCCGAAATCCTTGATCAGATTCTTGCCGGAAAAAAGGCAAATGAAATTCCTTTTCAATTTGCTGCTAAGCCTAATACTTATTTAAATTATGATCATTTAATTAAAGCAGGCCTTAACGAAGAATTATTTCCCTCTTTGGCTGTATATTATCAGAAACCTGTTGGTTTTATTGAACAGAATAAAGTTTTAGTAGTGTTAATTTTAGGTGCTCTATTGATATGTTTTTCTGTTCTTCTTTCAAAAATCTGGTTCCTGAAGAAAGAAAAAAACAAGAATGAAGAAATGAGATTGTTTTTTACCAATATCCTTGATAATATACCGGTAGCTGTATCTGTAAGAGAACTTGGCAACAACAGTTTTATTTACTGGAATAAAAAAAATGAGGAGATGACCAGGCTGAAATCGAAGGATGCAATAGGAAAAACCAATAAAGAATTGTTTTCTGAAGAGGCATTCAAGAGGCAACAGGAAATAGACAATAGGTTGATGAAGGGAGGGGACTCTATCAGTTATGAACAGGATTTTCTATATACAGATGATAAGTTACACTCTGCCAATATAGTTAAGGCTCTTATAAAGAAAGACGATAAGCCCTCCTATATGTTGTTTACAGGCTGGGATGTAACTGAGTTAAAAAGCATTCAAAGACAACTTCAGACAAGTAATAATCATCTTGCATTAGTAATGGATGCAGGAGATATTATTTCATGGGCATGGGATGTAAAGAACCGATTGCTTACTTTTGACTATGATTTTCATTTAAAAAGTGACCTTCAGTCCAATATGAAGAGTCTGACAAAACCTTTGGATGATATCCTTTTACTGACTCATCCTGATGATGTGGAGCATGTTGTAAAGACTTTCTGTGATTTTCTTGAAGGTAAGTCTGATAGAGTTTATCTTGATATCAGGGTAAACTTTTACGGTAACGGCTACGAATGGTATGAATTGCAAGGTGTGGTCAGTAAACGCGATAATGACGGCGGAACCCTTACAGTTATAGGATCGGGTATCAATATATCCAAGAGAAAACAGACAGAGCAGGCCTTGCTCGAAGCGAAAGAAAAAGCGGAAGAGTCCAATCGTTTAAAATCTGCTTTTCTGGCAAACATGAGCCACGAAATACGCACACCTCTGAATGCAATAGTAGGATTCTCCAGAATCCTGGCCGATACAAATCAAGGTGAAGCTGAAAGCCAGTTTGCAAGCATTATTGAAAGCAATAACGAGATACTGTTGCAGCTTATTAACGATATCCTTGATCTGTCAAAAATAGAAGCCGGGACATTGGAATTTATATATTCAGATGTTGACATCAATCAGCTTCTCAATGAGATAGAACAATCTTCGGCAATGAAGGTCGACCGGGAAGTCGTTAGAATTGCATTCGAAGATATGTTGCCTCAGTGTTTGGTTTACACGGAAAGAAACCGCTTGACGCAGGTTATTTCTAATTTTATATCGAACGCAATAAAATTTACGAAGCAGGGCAGCATTACGTTCGGCTATACTTTGTCCGATAAAATGCTTCGCTTTTATGTGAAAGATACAGGATGTGGTATTCCCCGGAATAAACAAAAAGCAGTTTTTGACCGTTTTATCAAGCTAAACTCATTTGCTCAGGGAACCGGACTGGGACTATCTATCTGTGCTTCGATTGTGCATAAACTTGGTGGAGAGATTGGTGTTGAATCAGAAGAAGGGGCAGGTTCCACTTTCTGGTTTACTATTCCTTATCAGCCGGTTGATATTAAGCAGAAAGAATCATTGGAGGAATCTGAGGAGGAGTCTGCCATGAAGCATAAAGCAGAAAAAGCAACCTTACTTGTAGCTGAAGATGACGAAAGCAATTATAAACTAGCCGAAGTAATTCTTGGTAAAGAGTATAGGCTTATACATGCATGGAATGGGGAAGAAGCAGTCCGATTATACAAGGATCATCTACCCGATCTGGTTATGACAGATATCAAAATGCCGGTAATGGACGGGTATGAATTAACCGGAAAGATCAGGAAATATTCAAAGAACATTCCTATTATAGCTGTAACAGCCTATGCTTCTGAAGAAGAAAAAAACAAGATTTGTCAAAGCGGGTTTAATGATTTTGTAGCCAAACCTATTAATGGCATTCTGCTGAAAGAAAAAATCAGTGCTTTACTGAATATGAAATAAACAATTGCTGGTTAATTTCTTTTTTATCTAAAAAGATCAAATTCTGTACTAAACTCTATGTCCGCACTAAATTTACAACTCTCTATGTAAAATTATTAGTTTTGTTGAATATTAAGGGATTATTTAGCAATAAATGATTTTGTTATGATAAATAAGTTAGTGTATCTGTATAATAAAGGTATATTTTGTGTTGATAATATTTATTGTACTATATTTGCAACATTATTATTAATCTTTATTATGAGAGACAAACTCAACTTACTTTTATATTTTTTTTTAATAGCCTGTATACTCTCATCTTGTGTTAATAGCCATTCTCATAATTCTTCTTTAGTGAGAGTTGATTCTTTACTGTGCACTAATCCTAAGGAAGCATTAAAGCTTTTAAAAAGAATAAATCCGTCCATCTTGTCATCTAAAGAAGAAAGAGCATATTATGGATTATTGTTGGTTCAGGCAACTGATAAAGCGGAGTTAACAATACTGCCATGCGATTCATTAGTTGATGTAGCCTTGGATTATTATACAAAAGGATCAGACAAAGCTAAAGCTCTTTTTTATAAGGGGCGTATTTTAATAGAAATGGGGCATGAGAAAGAAGCTTTGAAATGCTATTATAGTGCTTTGCCAGAACTAAAGGATAGCCGTACAGATATTCGGATAAAAGGGATGATCTATGAAGATTTAGGCAAACTTGATATGGATCATAGTCTGTATAAAAATGCATTAGAAAAAATAAATAATTCTTTTACCTCTTATTCATTAATAAACGATAACGTAGCAATGATTAATGCATTGAGGCTAGAGGGCATGGTTTATAAATTCCAGAAAAAGGATAAAAGAGTTTATGAAGTACTTAATTGGGCTTTGAAAATAGGGCTATGCACAAAAGATTCTTTAGTGATTAGTGGTGTATATCAAAGCTTAAGTCTTGCTGATGAATCGGATTCAGCTTTATTTTATGCCCGCAAAGCTTTAGATTATTTTCCAACCAATAGAAAAACTCCTTCAATTTACTATAGATCAATAGGAGGGTTACTACTTGATAGGGGAAAAAAAGATTCTGCCAATTATTATTTTAACAAGAGTTTGGATGGAAGCATTAATGATCAAGCATTAGCTCATGGATATTTGTCTGATTTAGAAAAAGCTAATGGGAATTATAAAGAAGCTTTCCAACATCTGGAAAAGTATACAAATGTTGTAGATTCATTATATATGGCCGATAAATCTTTTAAAATTGAACAATTAGGATATAAATATGAGGCAGAAGCAAGAGTTGCAAAGCATAAAGCAAAGATGCAACAAGCTAATACTCTGATAATAACGGTTTCAATAATTCTGATTCTTATTTTAATTCTGACTCTCCAGAATGTGAATCGTCATAAAAAGATTGCAAAACTAATATTTAAGCAAAGGGCTAAGGAGATGGAACATGAAATGGCTGTATTGCAAAATCGTATTGATGAGACCAAAGAACTTATTGCAAGGTTGAAACAGGAAAAGCAAATAAGTGATGCAGAGCTTTCTTTGAAAGAGCAGGAAATAAAGGACTTGTTTTTTCAAAAAGCAGCTCTTAGAAATACTATATTTTTCCAAAGTCCTATTTATAAGAAGATTGAAAAACTTTCTGCGCAAGTCCCGGAACAGAAGAAAGATATTAAGGTATTGACACTCACCGAACAAGATGTTTTAAAGAAGCTTGTTTTCGAAATCTATAGTGAATACATAGACTGTTTGCATACCCAATATCCCAAAATGACTGAAGATGATATACTCTTTTCTTGTCTTGAAACTGCAGGATTAAATACTTTTACTATAGCACTCTGTTTTGGTAATTCAAATAAGCAGATTGTTAACCAAAGAAGATACCGTCTTAAGTCCAGAATGACTCCTGAAGAGTAATTGTTATTGTTGTGCTTTGTATTTTATTGATAAATAGGTGTTTATGAATAATTAGTGTTATTGATAAAAAGCTATTTCCTCTAATTATTTGTTTAGTTTTGTTGCATTAAAATTAAACATAAATTAGATGATTATGAAGACCAGATCTTTTACATTTCTATTTTTCTTATTTTGTTTGTTTCCGTTGCTAATGAGTTCTTGTAGCAATGAAGGTAATGAAACTCCTTATGTAATGCAATCTCCTCCAGTAGGCTGTGTCTTTGAAGATGGAGGAATATCAATCAAATTTGAGACATTAAATACAGTGTCTTTTTATTCAACTGACTATGCAGATTCCAAAGGAACTGCTAAATATACATTTAAAGACGGAGTTGTTCAGATTTTAAATCCATATGGCAGAAGACTTAAAAAAGAGGAAACAGCTGAAGCTTATTTTCTTGGGTTTGATGGAGAATTTACTAGTCCGAACAGGATGAAAGTTCATTATTTCTTCGTTGGGAAAAATGAAGTGCAGCAAATAACGGGGAGTGGATCGACGATGTGTAAGATTAACTAATTCTTCGTCTAGTTTTGTTGTATTGAAACTAAGTATAAATAAGATAATTATGAAAACAATTAAAACACTATTTTTTCTATCACTAAGTATCCTTTTGTTCAGTTGCGGTGATGATGCCAATGATGACCTCAATTTTGATGCAGAATCGTTAAAACAAACAAGCTGGGGCGGGGCAATGGTTGAATCGTATATTGGTGGAAAATCAATATGCAAATCAGAAGTTGGAATTATATTTTATACAGCGGAAACGGGTCAATACGATATAAAAGGTCAAGAAGATACCGATCTTCGTGAAATAACGCGTTTTGAATATTCTGTTGATGGTAAAATGTTTTTTATAAAAGGCGAAGAATCTCTTAGTGGATATTGGTTACTTATAGAGAAAAGTAAAAACAGAATAGTACTTGAACAAAGTAGTGGTGGAGATTACTCATACAAAGCTACATTGGTCTTAACCAGAACTCATTAGCTGTTTTTTATTATAAAACGGACATGACTGATTTCGTTCAATAAGGCCTTTTATATCATTGAAAATATTTTTTTTTGATTGATTCTACTAATATTTTAACAACAAATATTTTATGAATGTATTTAGTTCCTATGTTTGTATATCAAAAACACAGGAACTAAATACATAGTTTTTTTATAATTTTACGAATTTGACGTATCCGTTTTTATCTATCACAAACTGAGAATAATACAACACTTCACTATTTTCCTCTTTTATGTTTAATTTAGTGAGTAAATGTTCCGGTGTATAACCATTAAGAAGACCTATTTCTACTCGGCTAAAATAATTTCCTTGCATAAGATATGATTTTGTATCAAAATCACGAATGTTATCAGAGAGTGATATTATTGAGCAAAGTCGATTGTTTTTAATATTACACAAAATAAGAGACTTTAGAAATTCATTTTTATGCCAAAAATCTGATTCTCGTTCCAATAAAACAAGACTTTGAATACCTGGCTGTAAAGTTAGTTTTCCGCAAAAGAATAGTTCAACCTTATTAAGGGTTGTATCAATACCGATTCCCATATATTCATCTCCCATGAGATTCTTATAAAACTCTTCCGAACTTGCTATATATTCCTTCATAAAATAATGAAATAATTTCTCATGATGTTTTTTTAAGTTCACTTTTTTAGCTATAAGATCAGCATCGTAAGTGTCGAATTTGATTTCATCAGACAATACGGATGTGTTAAAAGGAATTGTGTCTGGAATTGAATAATTTTTAAAGTAAACACCTCTATCATTCCTTATCATATAGTAACATTTAGGTGACTTATTGCAACTGACGCAGCAAAGTATTACCAAAAATAGAAAACAGTTTTTTACCATGGTCGTATTTTTCTAATTGATGATTTTGTATAAAAAAATTCTGTATTATATAGTTTAAAGTATTTATTAAATGTTCTTTGATATGTATCTACATTCAAATTCCAAGCTCGTCCTTATGCTGCTGACCATTTTTGCAAAGTTTGTGGGTTTTATAAGTAATACAATGCTATAACAGATATTTCGAATAAAAGTATTGTTTAAAATAAGAAATGAAAAGGTTCGGATAAAAAGCTTTATCCGAACCTTTTCATTTCTTAGAGCAATATATTACAACTTAATTCCTAGCTTGTCAGCAATCTCTTTAGAAAGAGCCTTTTTGTGAACCAGAATGTTTATAGTTTTGTATTGAACAAATGCTTTAGAAGCATACCATGTTCCTTTGTATTTGTTGTCTGTTCCCCAGGAATTCTTTACCATATAGTAATCTTTACCGTTCTGATCTTTTGCAATGCCGTAGATAAGCATACCGTGGTCGTCAGTTGTTTCCCAGTTGTCAAAACCTTCCTGACGCATTTTCTGAGTAATCTCTTTTTCAGGTCTTGGCTTTGCAACCAATTCTTTGTTCTTTTCTTCTTTAGTTAAGCCAGTCCAGCGAGCCATGTCCGATCCGCTTAAATCACTAGTCTTAATCTCTTCAGGGACTACAGCAATGCCGTTGCGGGTAAATCCTGTTTCACTCACGTCGCTTCCCCATGCTACTGTGTATCCATTGTTTACAGCATTATCGATTACTGCCATAAACTCATCAAGAGGTAAGTTGTATGATTCGCCGTTACGCCAGTTGTCCTCAATTTCAAGAGCAAACTGAGTATAGAATGGGTGGTGAGTGAAAGAAGTCAGTGAAACATAATCGTCGGGATTCAGCTCAAGTTCTCTCGCGAATGCTTTTGCATCGTATTTCTTTCCGTTATAATTGAAATATTCAGGACGTGCACCAAGATAGTTGCTAACAACAGCATCAAAACCTCTTTTCCATACCGGAGTAAGTTTCTTTAAAGAACTCTTGGCAATAGCATCAAGATATCCTTTCATTACAGCATCCAGTTCGTTGTGAACGTGAAGAGTATCTCCGTAATGTAGTCCGGTCATGGCTTCCTGGGGTTCCAGTCCGTAGTTCTTCAAACAGTACATTACATCGTAAAAGCTTCCTCCGGGTGCAAACGAGCTTTCGCTGTGAAGACGTACATATCTTTCAGCACGGTCCTCCATTGTGTGGTGCACAATATACATTTCAGAAAGGTCGTAAGTACCTTTACCCTTGCGAAGTAATTCTGATTCAAGGAATGCAGCACCCGAAAAACTCCAGCAAGTACTTGAACGATTCTGATTCTTAATAGATGTAATCGGGTTTTCTTTAACGGTGGTGAAAACAAAACCTTCTTCTTTTTTAGCTTTTTCTTTTGCTGTAGCACTAAGAGCAAGAGCTGCAAAAAGAGCGATACTAACAATCTTTTTCATAAAATCTCCTTATATTTTTTATATTTGTAGGCAAAGATAAGTAATGGAGAATTAAAAAATATTATTTTTGTTAAGAAATTCAGATTAATTAAAGAGAAGTGTGAGCAAAGTTAAGAAGGACTATATAATTTACTTTATCATGCTGGCGTTATTCTCCGGTATGATTTATGTTGCGTTGAACGAAGGTGAACGTTTTGATCACTTTTCCATGTCGCATCTTTCCACAGGAAATACTGGAGATAGCTTTCAGATGTTTCAACACGTATTGATAGGGAATGTAAATAACCCGTTTACCATTCTGCTGTTGCAGATAATTGTGGTGCTGTTTACCGTTCGCCTTTTCTCTTTCCTTTTTAAATATATTGGTCAGCCGGGAGTTATTGGTGAGATTGTGGCAGGAATTGTACTTGGCCCCTCGTTACTTGGATACTTCTTTCCTAACTTTTTTGGATTTTTATTCCGCCCTGCATCAATGGGAAACCTTCAGACAGTCAGTCAGATAGGGCTGATTCTTTTTATGTTCGTGATAGGTATGGAGGTTGATTTCAGAACGCTGAAAAATAAGATAAACGAAACACTTGTAATTAGTCATGCGGGAATATTAGTACCTTTTTTCCTGGGAATACTTTCCTCGTATTGGATTTATGAAAAGTATGCTGCTCAGCAAACTGCCTTTCTGCCTTTTGCCCTTTTTATAGGTATATCTATGAGTATAACAGCATTTCCTGTTCTTGCCCGTATTATTCAGGAAAGGAATCTGACCAAATCTCCGATTGGAGTTCTTGCTATTGCTTCGGCGGCAAATGATGATGTGACAGCTTGGTGCTTACTGGCTGTTGTTATTGCTATTGCGAAAGCAGGAACATTTGGAAGTGCGCTGTATGCCGTTGGGCTTACAATACTTTATATCGTAGTAATGTTCACGGTTATTCGTCCGTTTCTTCGAAAAATTGGAGATGTGTATGCTAATAAAGAGGTTATAAATAAATCGTTTGTAGGAATAATATTCTTAATTCTGGTCATTTCCGCCACATTAACAGAGGTCATTGGTATACATGCTTTGTTTGGTGCTTTTATAGCCGGAGTAGTGATGCCTGCCAACTTTGGTTTCCGTAAGGTCATGATGGAGAAAGTGGAGGATATCTCTCTTGTGTTTTTTCTTCCTTTATTCTTTGCGTTTACCGGTTTGCGTACGCAGGTTGGTTTAATCAACAGCCCCGAATTGTTTGGCGTTTTGGTATTACTGATATCTGTTGCTGTTTTAGGTAAGTTTGGTGGCTGTACCATTGCTTCCCGTCTGGTGGGTGAGTCGTGGAAAAATAGTCTTATCATTGGAACACTTATGAATACTCGTGGTCTGATGGAGCTGGTGGCGTTAAATATTGGATATGAGATGGGTGTTCTTCCCCCTTCTATATTTGTTATATTGGTTATTATGGCTTTAGTCACTACCTTTATGACTACTCCAATTCTGTCCTTGGTAGAAAAAATATTTGAGATAAAGACGCCGGTAATAAGCCTCACAAAGAAACTAATTTTATGCTTTGGCCGAATAGAATCGGGCCGTGATTTGCTAGCCATATATGAATTACTCTTTGGACCAAGGCTACAACAGAAAGAACTAATTGCCGCGCATTATACTCTTGGTACCGATGTCAACCCGTTGCATGCCAAGCAATATGAGGAGGAGAGTTTTAATCTTCTTAATAAAGAAGCCACAAGAATATCAGTTAATGTGGATTGCCGTTATAAAGTAACCGATAAATTGATACAGGATATGGCACATCTGGTTCAATCAGAGAATCCGGATTTGTTGTTACTTGGTGCGGGAAGTAATTATATGCTCGAAGGTGGTACGCAGGTTATCCCTCTTCTGGGCTTGTTCCGTAATAAAGTTGATGATATTATAGGTCAGGTAAAGTGTGATGTAGCGGTTTTCGTTAACCGTGATTACAGATATGACGGTGTAGCCATGGTGCTTGGTGGATCAATGGACTCTTTCATGCTCTTTTATCTGGAGTCATTGCTTATGAATGAAATAAAAGATATTCATCTTTATCAATTTGTGGGTGATGAAAGATTTACGAAGAAAATCAACGACTTGTTAGAGAGATATCCTGAACAGGTTATTCTGCATCCTGTTCACGACTTATCAGAAATATCTTATAAACAGATGGGTGGATTATTAATTCTTAGTCATACTGTTTGTGAGAAAATAGCCGAAGACAAGGAAGAATATGAAGCTTTGCCATCGTTACTGGTCATGAGTCCTAAAAGTACCGCTAAAGCATAAAGTAGATTTTCTTTTTGTGTTCTACTTTATATAATTATATTTGAAAAATGACAATAGATTGTAATACCGGATTGGTTCTTGAAGGAGGAGGTATGCGTGGTGTCTTTACTTGCGGAGTACTCGATTATTTTATGGATCACAACATCCGTTTTCCTTATACTATAGGAGTTTCTGCCGGAGCTTGTAACGGGCTGTCTTATATTTCTCGCCAACGTGGACGCGCTAAATACAGTAACATAGATCTGCTGGATAAATATCATTATATAGGTTTGAAGCATCTTCTCAAAAAAAAGAATATCATGGACTATGATTTGCTCTTTGGTGAGTTTCCGGAGCGAATTCTTCCTTACGATTATGGCGCCTACTTTTCTTCTCCGGAACGCTTTGTTATGGTTACTACCAACTGTGAAACCGGTGATGCCAACTACTTCGAAGAGAAGAAAGACAAACAGCGGGTATTGGACATTTGTAAAGCATCAAGCAGTCTGCCTATTGTTTGCCCGATAACTTATGTTGATGGTATTCCGATGCTTGATGGTGGAATAGTTGATTCCATTCCTTTGTTACGTGCTGTGGAAGATGGACATCAGAACAATGTTGTAGTGCTGACTCGCAACAGAGGTTACCGAAAAGAAGCGAAAGATCATAAAGTCCCATCTATAATCTATCGTAAATATCCCAAAATACGGGAAGCGTTGAGCCGCCGTTGTGCAGTATATAACGAACAACTGGAAATGGTGGAACGAATGGAAGATGAAGGACAAATAACCGTTATCCGCCCCGAGAAACCAATAGTTGTAGACCGGATTGAAAAAGATGTGATGAAGCTTACTGACCTATATAATGAAGGCTATGCCTGTGCCGGAAAGATAATGCATTCGGTGGTAAATACTTCCCGAAAATGAATTTGTCTCCGCGAAAATAAAAAAAAAGAAAATCATCTGCTACCTGCTACTAAATTGTCATTAAAGTGCTTATTACTAGATGCATAATCTAGTGGCAGATCCATTTTTAGCTAATTTATCTGCTACTAGATCTGCTACTAAAACAGGTATCTGCTACTACAAACTTATTGATATACCGGTTAATAATGTGATTAATTTAATAAAGGAATCTATGAAAACACTGATTGCTTCTTTTGTAAATGTAGTTCTTGCGTGTGTTTTTTCAATTACCGCAACTGCTCAGCAAAGTTTTAAAGGTACATGGCATTGGGAAAATAACGAATCTTCTGTGTCGTTTATTTTCTCTCAGATTGGTAATAAAATATCGGGAATACATTGTTGTGTTCTTGATAATGGAAATCATATTGATTGTGCCGATGATACTATTAAATCAACAATACATGGAACTGTTAATGGTACGTCAATCAATATTTCATTTACAAGCACTTTTAGCCTTAATAAGGGGAAAGCTGTAATAAAGAGAATTGATGATAATACAATTGAATGGACTATAACGAAAGCTCCGGACGGTATATTTTACATTCCAAAACATGTAATATTAAAAAGAGAGTGAATCCTATTCTCTTGGTTAACATATTGAAAAGAAACTATTTGTAGATGAATTATTGCTGGTCAGTAAGTCATTAATTCACTGCATATAAGTAAGTTCTCAAATGAGAACCGATAAGCTCTCATTTGAGAACCCATGGGTTCTCATTTGTGATCCCATGGGCTCTCATCTGAGAACTTACTAATATTTCTTTGCAAGTTGCTTAGATACTCATCAATTTTTCATCAAAGTCATGTTATTTTTGTTCTGCTTTCTGAATCAGAGTATCGAGAGTTTCGCGCAGACTCAGATATTCTTCTGTTGTAAGATCCAGGCAATGTGCCATTTCGTGAGGAACCTCTATAGCCTTTTTCTGTAGCTCTGCCCCGACTTTCGTTAGTTTAATGATAACAGTGCGTTCGTCTTCTTTGCTCCTTTTACGATGAATATAACCGGTTGCTTCCAGGCGCTTCAGCAGTGGAGATAGTGTTCCTGTATCCAGCTTAAGTATTTCGCTGAGCGAATTTACCGGTATTCCGTCTTTTTCCCATAGGGCCATCATAACCAAATATTGTGGATAAGTTAAATCCAGCTCGTTAAGAAACGGGCGGTAATGATTCGTAATAGCGCGGTTCAGGCGATATACACGAAAACAAATTTGGTTCTCTAGTTTTAACTCGGGGTAATTCTCTTTCATAAATCTCATTATATTTGCCGCAAAATTACAGAAAATATAATTGTGTGCGATTAATTTGCTATACGAAATAGTTCGCTGCCTGCAGAGACAGCGAACTATTTCAATCTTTTTTAATTAGAGCAGGTTTTTAATTTCTGCTTCAACCTTAGTCATATCTTCAGTTGGTTCGAAACGTTTCACCACTTCACCATTGCGGTTGATAAGGAATTTTGTAAAGTTCCATTTAATCTCTGCATCCTCCTTGTAATTAGGATTTTCCTTTGAAAGCATATCATCAAGGATTTTAGCTATCGGGTGATTCATGTCAAATCCGGCAAAGCTTTTTTCGCTCTTTAAGAACTTGAACAGGTCATGGGCATTATCTCCGTTTACCTCTAGCTTCTTAAATTGTGGAAATTGCACGTCGTAGTTTAAAGTGCAGAACTCGTGAATTTCTTCATCAGTGCCTGCTGCCTGATTGGCAAACTGATTGCAAGGGAAATCAAGAACAACAAAATCCTGATCTTTATAATCTTCATAGATTTTCTCAAGTTCCTTGTACTGAGGGGTAAAACCGCATGCGGTTGCTGTGTTTACAATTAGCAGAACTTTACCTGCATATTCGTTCAAAGATACGTCGTTTCCTTTTCTGTCTTTTACTGTGAAATTATAAACTGTGCTCATATTCTTCTAATTTTTAGTTTGTTATTACTAACTTTATAATCGTTCTTTTTATTTTTATAATGCGAATATATACAAAATTAAATTGTGTACAATATAATTGGATGAGAATTTATTATTAGTTAACTTTATAATTTATTTATCTGTAGAATTTCTCTATTATTTCAGAAGGCTTTGTGATAAAGAATAATGCGAAATTTAGTGGTAGATAGGCTTGATTTGTAGCAGATAAATAGGATTTAGTAGCAGATGATTTTTTATCTGCCACTACCTGAAAGTATTATAAATAGGGGCTTTTGAATGTTTTGGTAGCAGATGTGGGAGATGATTTATAAAAAGAGTTTTTTGTTTAAGGTTAAAGAAACTGCATTGAAGCTAATATATTAATTTATAAGTAAATTAATATATTAGGATGATAAAATGACTATTTCTGTAAAATATTCTTTTTTCGAAAATCAAGCATAGACATTCCGGTGTGACGTCTAAAGAAACGGCACATATATGAAGTGTCCTCAAAGTTCATCTGTTCAGCTATCATTTTAAGAGAAGCATCTGTTGTACTTAGTATAATTTTTATTTCAAGTATAATCTGCTTATCTATCATGCCTTTAGGAGTATCCTGCATAATTTTTGATGTTATGGTAGAAAGATAATAAGGAGTTATACTCAATTTTTCAGCGTAAAAGGCTACATTATGATATTGCTTTGAGTTCTTTTCTAATAATATGCAGAATTGACGAACTATCTCTTGAGCTCTTGGCATAGCTGGCAAATCATTGGGCGAAACAATTTTTTGAGATTCACTGTCTATAACAAGAAACAAATTCTGAATGCTGTTTTTTATTAATAGTTCTCTGCTATTCCCTAACATATTATTATTAATCCATAAAACCTCCTCAATCCAATGTGATAGTAACTCCACAAATTCTACCGGTATTTTTAATACAGGATATGCATAGACTAAATCACAGAAAGAGGATGATATATTTTGGAAAGTATCATAACATAAACGTTCAGACATCATGCAGTAATAAGTTATAAAACTCTCAGACACTTTCAGAAAGACAGGCCGCATGTCCCAATAAGCAATTAAAATGTCACCCTTTTTAAATAAATATTTTTTATTGTATAGTGAAACAATTGCCCATCCACTTTGACAGATAAACACTGTGGTAAAGGCTGGATTGAGTAAACGCATCGAATGTTCTTTTAAAGATATTTGTCCCATTGCAAATACTTTATTTTCGCTTATGAATGTAGGTTCTATCTCAATCATATATTATCTATGTTTTAGTTATTACGGCAAAAATACCTAAATTAATTCTAATTCTATACTTCACTTTTTAAAAGTACCTAAATAGTTTTGGTTTTGTACGTATTTGTTCCAATTAAAGTCTTTTCTTTTGCATTCAGAATACAACCCCGGATATTAAAATATACATGAACTATTCGATCAGTCTCATCAGTATGAGGAGAACTTGCGTGTAGAAGGATATATTCAGGACTGTGTAAATATGGAGAATAAAAATGAATTCAGAGTATGAAAGTTAGATTAATTGTATTAGTATTTTTAACCACGCTGACCACCGCTGTTCAATCACAGGTAAAACATACAGCCAATGGTAAAAAGATTCTTATCGCTTATTTTTCGCATAGTGGAAATACACGCACGGTTGCCAATCAAATTAGAAGTTTAACCTGTGCTGATATTTTTGAAATTACACCGGTAAAGCCTTATCCTATGGATTTTAATACTCTTGTAGCTCAAGTAAAAAATGAAGCAAGAACCCGCTACAAGCCGGCATTGAAAACACACCTGAACAATTTTCAACAATACAATATTATAATCCTGGGTTCCCCTAACTGGTGGTTCACGATTGCACCTCCTGTAGCATCTTTTTTAACTAGTTACAATTTTGCAGGAAAAGCTATTGTGCCATTTATTACTAATGAAGGGTCTGGCTTGGGCATAAGCGAATCAGATATTAAAAAACTATGTCCGGGTGCTACTCTTTTAAAAGGGTTGCCTATAAAAGGCAGCAAAGTAAACGAAGCTAAGGATAATGTAGCCAAATGGCTAAAGCGTCTTCAAATCATAAAGTAAAAAAGTATTTCCTAATATATAAGTAATGAGTAGAAAAATGATAATTAAATTGACTGTTAATTTTATAATGACAGTCCTTTTCCTCTTTTTAATGGCATTTCGTTTAACCGATGATTTTATTCACGAAATACTTGGAATAAGCATTTTTGTATTGTTTATTATCCATAGTATTTTAAATGGAAAATGGTACTTATCCTTACTGAAAGGTCAGTACAGCGCTATTCGTGTATTCAAAATAACTATAAATCTTTTACTTGCTGTGATAATGATTGTAATGCTTGTTAATGCTGTTTTTATTTCTGAAACCATATTCGACTTTGTTCCAGTAGATAGCACCCTGTTTGTTATAGAACTACATCTCTTTTGTGCTGCATGGGGCTTTGTGCTTATGTCTGTACATCTTGGTCTGCATTGGAAAATGATTTTAAAAGTGACAGGCTTTTCTTCCGGCAACAAAATAGTAATTTTTGTTTCACGTATAGCAGCTTTCTTTTTGTTGATATATGGAATTAAGGCTTTTGTTGCTAGATCTTTATTTCAAAAGCTAATGATGTATTCTGTTTATGACTCTATTAGTATTGATGGCACGGGCATTGAAATTCTAAGTGACTATCTTTTAATAATGGGAATGCTTGTTGTTCTTACATATTATGCGATGCTTTTGTTACAAAAGTCAGACAGGCTAAGTAAGACTTAATTTGATTTCAATATATTACATTAATAAAAGAGGTAAATGCAGGCATTGTCTCAGATAAATGCTATCTATGTTTTTGTTTTTACGTTAATAATGCCTTAATTAATCCAAATTATCCACTTTACTTTTTAAAAGTACCAAAACTGTAGTGCTTTTGCACACGGCCATATAATATAGACATCTTATCTTTGCATCAAGAATTAAAACAATGAATATATTTACTAACAATTAATTTTTTAATTATGAAAATTGCAATATTAGGAACAGGTTTAATGGGTGCAGGTTTAGCAGAAGGGTTTATAAAGGCTGGACATGAAACAATAGTGTATAATAGAACAATCACAAAAACGGAATCGCTTGTAGCATTAGGTGCAAAAGCAGTTGGTACTCCTGCTGAAGCAATTGAAGCTGCAGATGCAGCTATACTCGTACTTTCAGATGGTGCTGGCGTACGTAATGTTCTTTTGGATGATGTAACAAAAAGTGTATTAAAAGGAAAGAAGATATTAAATGCTTCTACTACTACATCAGAAGAGATTGAAGAAATAGCACAGGAAGTAGCCCGACAAGGTGGAGAACTTGCTGAAATGTCTATTCTGGTTGGTGCTGAACAATTACGCAGCAAGCAGGGACAATTTATTATTGCTTGCAATGAAGAAAGTGAAGCACTTTGGACTGGAATTCTTCGTAATATAGGAGAAAACATTTTTTATGTAGGCAAGATAGGAAATGCATCAAAAGCTGAATCACCAATGCTTTTTGGATCTATGTTTATCAGTGCAACGGTAGCTTATGCAGCTGCAGTAGCCTTAAAATTGAATATTCCTCAAGAGATTGCTGCACAACAAATTGCAATGTTCGCTCCAGGCGCAGAGTATCTGTTGCCTAATATGTTTGCTAGAAATTATGATCAGGTTATGGCTTCTGTTGATAGTTTCAAAACTGTATCGAACACTGCTATTAGTTCAGCTAAATCGTTAGGTATACCAACTAAGGTACTTGAAGATATACTGGCTATTTTCACATCAGCAGCGGAACGTGGATTTGGAGCAAAAGATGGTTCTTCTATATTAGAAGTTCTACTTGAATCTAATAAATAAGGTCTATTAGTAACTGAAATTTCAATATAATAAAATTAGAACAGAGGTAAAATAAATGACAACAGAAAAAGGAAAAAATAAAGTAAGAATAGAACCGGGCATGAAGATACGCGCACTTGTTATAGGACATACAGGTGCTACCGGAAAAGCGCTTCTTGATACTTTGATAGCATCACCTAATTGTGAGTCAATCGTTGCTATTGGTCGCCGTGAAAGTATTGTGCACAAAGGATCACCTAAGTTAACCCAACATATTCTCCCTAATATGCTTGAGATAGGTTCTATTGATCCTGAAATAGCAAAGGGAGCCAATATGGCATTTTGCTGCATTGGCACTACTTTTAATGATGTGTTTAAAAATAGTAAAGCTACAGAATACCAAGCGGTAGATTTTGGTATTGCTACGGGGTTTGCTAAATTTGCAAAAGCAGCAGATGTTGAGTTCTTCTCTATTATCACAGGTGATAAATCGGATTCTAAAAGCACTCATCGTATGACTAGAGTAAAAGGAGAAACGGAAGATCTGGTCAATTCTTTAGGCTTTAGCAGAGTTGCTATTTTAAGACCAGGTTTGCTAAATAGAGGTCGTGGTAGAAGAGGATGGCTAGAACAAATATTTACAGTAGGAGGCATATTTGGACTTCCGGTATCTAAAGTTGGACAAGGAATGGTTTGGATGGGACTTAAACAAACAGACTCAGTAGCAGGTTACGATACTAAAGAAATTCTTAAAGCTGCCGCCGGATTCGAGAAGTTATCGAAATATTGAAAAAATAGATTTCATCTGCAAGAAGAATAATTTATTAGTACTTTATAAAATAATTCGACTTAGTATATGATTAGCTTATAGCATATTTTTTAGTATTCATAGAAATAGAAAGGCTGCTTCAAGATTTTGAAGTGACCTTTTTATGTTTTTTATTGTCAGGTGGTTTTAAATTATTGTTTTTTTAGTACATTTTCAGTTCCCCAAATTTCCAGTTCCCGAAAAACCGGAGAGAGGCTTTTTCCAAGGTTGGTAAGTGAGTAGTCCACGCGAGGGGGGATTTCCTTGTACTGTTCCCGTAGAATCAATCCATCGTTTTCCAGTTCTTTCAACTGTTCGGTAAGTACCTTTCTGGATATTTCAGGAATGCGAACAGCTATTTCGCCAAAACGCTTTGTTCCCGATGAGAGGGAATACAGAATGATAGTTTTCCACTTTCCACCGATCAATTCAACAGTTGCTGTGACGGGACAGTTAATTTTTTTATTCGATTTTGCCACAATGGTTACCATTTGGTTACTACTATTTTCTAAGTTACTAAAAAGTAACCAGTTACAAATACAAACTATTATTAGTTACTTTGCGTAACAAAAGTAGATGCAAAATCAATGAGTTGGATAGATAGGCGATTGTTTTTGTATTTATTTAACTGTCTATGATATGTCAGAACCTGATATAAAATGTTCTCTTTATCATGGATTGGTAAGTATAAATGAATTCAGTATATAATGTATTAAAAAAGAAAGGAACTAAAAAATGAAAATTGGAGTAACAGGAGCGACTGGTCAATTAGGTCGCATAGTAGTAGAAAAACTGAAAGAAAGAGTATCGGCAGAAAGTATTGTAGCTTTGGTTCGCACCCCGGAAAAGGCATTGGATTTAGGTGTGAAAGCCCGTGTGTTTGATTATAATAAACCGGAAAGTCTGGCAGAGTCTTTACAAGGCATTGATAGTTTATTGCTTATTTCCGGTAATGAACTTGGTCAACGTGCTCAGCAACACGCTAATGTAATTGATGCAGCTAAACAGGCAGGTGTAAAATGGATTGTATATACCAGTGTGCTACGTGCTGATACATCAACACTGAGCCTTGCAGCAGAGCATCTGCTTACTGAAGCGGCTTTAAAAGCATCGGGTGTTCCATATACTATATTGCGTAATGGCTGGTATACCGAAAACTACACAGGCTCAATATCAGGAGCTATTGCAGCTGGAGCATTAATTGGTAGTGCCGGTGATGGAAAAATTGCTTCGGCAGCACGTGACGATTATGCGGAAGCTGCTGCTGTAGTGCTAACGAGTGAAGGCAATGTGGGTAAAGTATACGAACTAGCCGGAGACGAATTTTATACACTTGCTGACTTGGCTGCTGAGGTCTCGCGACAGGCAGGAAAGAATATTCCGTATAGCAACCTGCCGGAAGCAGAATATGCCAATATCCTGAAAAGTTTTAATTTGCCGGAAGGTTTAGCATTAGCTATTGCCGGATGGGATGTTTCTGCTTCTAAAAATGATTTGTTTGATGATGCTCACCAACTATCCCGCTTAATTGGTCGCCCTACAACACCATTGGCCAAAGTTGTGGCTGATGCCTTGGCTGGTTAATCATTAAGAGAACTCAGATAAACTGACAATGAACGATTATATAATCGTTTTGCGGATTAAAATAGAAAAGGCTGCTTCAGAATCCTGAAGCAGCCTTTTTATATAGAACTAAATATTAATTAGTCTTCTTGGTCAACACCCCATTGTTGTTTAGCCAAACGCTTGTAGTTGTTATATCTCCACTTAGCGTTGTCCTGAGCAGCCTGGAACAATTCACCAGCTTCAGCAGGATATTGTTTTGCTAATGAAGCGTAACGAACTTCACCTTTCAGGAAGTTTTGGAAGTTATCCCAGTTTGGTGCTTTAGAATCCAATGTGAATGGATTTTGTCCTTCAGCTTCCAATGCAGGATTGTATCTCCACAAGTGCCAGTAACCACATTCTACTGCAGCAGCTTGTTCAGCTTGTGCTTTACCCATACCGGCTTTCAAACCGTGGTTGATACATGGTGAGTAAGCAATAACGATTGAAGGTCCGTCATAAGCTTCAGCTTCGCGAAGAGCTTTCAATGTTTGAGCCTGGTCAGCACCCATAGCGATTTGTGCACAATATACATATCCGTATGTAGAAGCGATCAAACCAAGGTCTTTCTTACGAACTCTCTTACCTGCAGCAGCAAACTTAGCAATAGCTCCAACTGGAGTTGCTTTAGATGACTGACCACCTGTGTTAGAGTAAACTTCAGTATCAAGAACCAATACATTTACATTCTTTCCAGAAGCAAGTACGTGATCTAAACCACCGAAGCCAATATCATAAGAAGCACCATCACCACCGATGATCCATTGAGATTTCTTGATTAAGAATTTGCTTAATGAAGCAACTTCTTTGCAGATGTCGCAATCGCAAGCTTTAACCAGCGGAGTGATCTTAGCTTCAAGTTCGATTGAACGTACAGCGTTATCTTTGTCAGCAATCCATTCGTTGAATAAACCTTTCAGTTCAGCAGAACAGCAGTCGCAAGTCTGAGCTTTAGTCATCAAGTCAACAAGACGTTCACGCATTTTATCAACTGCAAGAGTCATACCCATACCGAATTCAGCGAAGTCTTCGAACAATGAGTTAGCCCATGCTGGTCCGTGACCATCTTCGTTAGTTGTATAAGGAGTTGATGGAACTGAACCAGAGTAGATAGAAGAACATCCTGTTGCATTAGCTACCATTTGACGGTCGCCGAACAATTGAGTTAACAACTTAACGTAAGGAGTTTCACCACAACCTGAACATGCACCCGAGAACTCGAATAATGGAGTAGCAAACTGTGAGTTCTTCACGTTAGCACTAACATTAACCAAGTGTTGTTTGCTCTTAACCTTGCTAGTTACGAAATCCCAGTTAGCAGCTTCTGGAAGCTGACCTTCAAGAGGAGTCATCTTAAGAGCTTTACCTTGTTTGTTACCTGGACAAACATCAGCACAGTTACCGCAACCAAGACAGTCAAGAACGTCAACCTGGATACGGAACTTCATACCGTCAAATACTTTTCCGGTAGCTTTCAACATATCTGTGAAAGGAGCTGCAGCTTGTTCTGCTTCGTCAAGTACGAATGGACGGATAGAAGCGTGAGGACAAACGTAAGCACACTTGTTACACTGGATACAGTTAGCAGAATCCCATACTGGAACGAATGCTGCTACACCACGTTTTTCGTAAGTAGCAGTACCTTGTTGCCATGTACCGTCTTCGATACCAACGAAAGTAGATACAGGAAGATCATCACCATTCTGAGCGTTGATTACCTTAACTACTTTTTCTACGAATTCAGGAGCGTTGCTTGCAGCAGCTTCTTCATCTTTCAAAGTAGCCCATGCAGGATCAATAGCCAATTTCTTGTATTCACCACCACGGTCAACAGCTGCATTGTTCTTGTCAACAATGTCTTGTCCCTTCTTACCGTATGATTTAACAATGAATTTCTTCATTTGTTCTACAGCCAACTCTACAGGAATAACGCCTGTGATACGGAAGAATGCAGATTGAAGGATGGTATTTGTTCTGTTACCCAAACCAATTTCCTGTGCAATCTGAGTAGCGTTGATATAATATACTGTGATATTCTTTTCTGCGAAATAACGTTTTACGTTGTTAGGCAAATGTTTAGCCAACTCTTCTTCGTTCCAGATGGTATTCAAAAGGAATGTACCATTTTCACGTAAGCCGCGGGTTACATCATACATACGAAGGTATGCCTGAACGTGACAAGCTACGAAGTTTGGTGTGTTTACCAAATATGTAGAACGAATAGGAGTGTTACCGAAACGAAGGTGTGAACAAGTGAAACCTCCTGATTTCTTAGAGTCGTAAGAGAAGTATGCCTGACAGTGTTTGTTAGTATTATCACCGATAATCTTAACAGAGTTCTTGTTAGCACCTACTGTACCATCAGCACCTAATCCAAAGAATTTAGCTTCGAACATACCTTCACCGCCTAATGCAATTTCTTCTTTTTTAGGAAGAGAAGTGAAAGTAACGTCATCAACTATGCCAATAGTAAACTGGTTCTTAGGCATTGCCAAAGAAAGGTTTTCGTATACAGAAAGAATCTGAGCAGGAGTTGTGTCTTTAGAAGAAAGACCATAACGTCCGCCTACGATAACCGGAGCATCAGCTTGTCCGTAGAAACAATCTTTTACGTCTAAGTATAATGGTTCACCTACTGCACCTGGTTCTTTAGTTCTATCTAATACAGCAATACGTTTAGCTGTTTTAGGAACAGCAGCAAGGAAGTGTTTAGCAGAGAATGGACGGTACAAGTGTACTGCAACCAAACCTACTTTTTCTCCTTGAGCAGTAAGGTGATCAATTGCTTCGCGAGCAGCTTCTGTAGCTGAACCCATTGCAATGATTACGCGGTCTGCGTCTTCTGCACCATAGTAGTCAAATAAGCTATATTTGCGTCCTGTGATTTCAGAAAGTTCTTTCATATATTCTTCTACGATTCCTGGAACTTCATCATAGAATTTGTTGCTCGCTTCTCTGTGTTGGAAGTAAACGTCCGGGTTTTCAGCCATACCACGTGCAACTGGATTTTCAGGATTCAAAGAACGACTGCGGAATTCTGCCAATGCATCTTGATCGATCAAGTGAGCAAGGTCATCATTCTCCAACATTTCAATTTTCTGAATTTCGTGTGATGTACGGAAGCCGTCGAAGAAGTTTACGAAAGGAACGCGTGATTTAATTGTTGCAAGGTGAGCTACTGCTGATAAGTCCATAACTTCTTGTACAGAACCTTCTGCCAACATAGCAAAACCAACCTGACGACAAGCCATAACATCCTGGTGGTCACCAAAGATAGAAAGAGCGTGTGAAGCCAAAGCACGAGCTGATACGTGGAAAACGCAAGGAAGTAATTCTCCTGCAATCTTGTACATATTTGGGATCATCAGTAATAATCCCTGAGAAGCTGTGTAGGTAGTGGTAAGTGCACCTGCTTGGAGTGAACCGTGCAATGCACCTGCAGCACCTCCTTCAGATTGCATTTCTTGTACTAAAACTGTTTCGCCGAAGATGTTTTTACGTCCGGCTGCAGCCCATTCGTCTACGTATTCTGCCATAGTCGAAGAAGGGGTGATAGGATAAATTGCAGCTACTTCTGAGAACATATACGAGATATGTGCAGCAGCCTGATTACCATCACATGTGATGAATTTCTTCTGTTTAGTCATAACATTTATATATTAAATAAAAAAACTCAGTTAATAAAGAAAACCGAATAGCCATAAGGGAATCTGATTACCTCGTCCTATCTCTGCCCGGTGAATGGCATAAGTAATGGCGGGGTTGTTTTTTACCTTAGATCCTTCGGCACATATTTTAAATGGAATTTTTTTGTCAACAAGAAAAGAAGTACCTTTTTCTCCTTTATTCAGAATGTGATCTTTGTAGAGCGCATTGAGAAAAAATGTCTCAATCACATCCTGTTCTTCTACTTTTACCGGATAGATGGAATAAATCAAGTTGGTATTGTGCATCATAATCTTTGATGGCTTTTTGGGGAATTCTTCATCCTTTGGATATACCATATTGATTAGTCTTGCATCTGCCAGATATTTGATGTAGTTCATGACCGTTGCCCGCGAGGTTTCAATTTCCGTAGCCAACTGACTGACGTTGGGAGCGGAAGGGCCGTTAACTGCGAGCAGATATAAAAGCTTCTTTATTTTAGAAAGATATTTCAGTTCTATTTGCTTGATAAGTAGAATGTCTACCTCTACCATCATGTTCATTGTTTTAAGTAAATTTTCGGAAAAGTTTCTTTTTTCCAGAAAAAAAGGATAAAAACCGTGATGAAGATAGTCTTGAAAATAATCTGTGGGACGAACTTTAGAGAGAATGCTCTTGGCTATTTGCTCATGATTGGACAGAACTTCATCCAATGTATAAGACGGAAAGCGATTACCTGTCTGCAGATTCAGAAACTCTCTGAAAGAAAATCCCCGAAGATTGTATGATTTTACAATGCCCGACAGCTCTGCATTTTCTTCTTTCAACCGCATAACTGAAGAACCTGTAAATACAATTTTTAATTCAGGAAAGCGGTCGTAGCACACTCTCAGCTCGTGACTCCAATTGGGATACTTAAAGACCTGGTCTATGAGTAGTACTTTACCTCCGTTCTTTTGGAAATCATCTGCAAATTCAACAATAGTGTGTCCCGAAAAATAGAAGTTATTCATGTTAATAAACAGACATGAACGGTCTGTTCCGAAGCGTTCTTTTGCGTATTGCAACAGAAAAGTGGTTTTTCCTACACCACGAGTCCCTTTAATTCCGATGAGACGGTCGTTCCACTCGATCTCATCCATCAAGTCTCGTCTAACGGAGGCATTGGTATGTTCCACCAAGTAACTGTGTGTCCTGTAAAAAGCTTCCATAAACATTATTCTATTTCGTGGCAAAGATAACTATAATTCTCTGCTTTGCAAAGTGGAGATTGCAAAATATTCATTGATTTTAAGCTTGTTTATGCTTTTATTTTTGTGTTTTGATTATATGTGCTATAAATATACATTCTTCGTTTTTTTTAGTTGTTCAGTATAGATTCAGATAATCTCATATGAAAAATATAAAATTTTGTAGAATTCAATTTAATTCTCTCAACAGAAGAAATTATTCTTTTGTTCAGAATCTATTTTATTTTTCATCACTGATTGCCGACGTTCCCTTTTTGATTACTTTTGTGGAACAAATATTTAAAAAAGGATGCTGGAAGTATATTTATTCAATCCTGATAATGACCTGGCTTTAGCTAACGGTGATGAAAATTATATGTCTCCTTTTTCAGCAAGAAAGATGGCAGATGATCTTTCCTTGCTGCCTCTCTGGTATGCTTCACCCAGGGCTATGGTTTTGAGTAATGAGGCTGTGGATGAGGCTTGGGTACAGCAGATTAAAAATACTTTTGGCTTATCTGTGCAAGTGATCAAAGAAGATGAAGTTGCTGCCCATTCATCTCTTAAAATTTGCCCATGGGGATGGAACGCTACATTGATTAAACATGCACGTCTGCTTGGTTTTGCTGATGAGTTTCTGCCCGGCAAGGAGCAAATGGGTGCATTGCGGGAATTATCTCACCGTTCGCTGGCTGTGTCGTTGCTGCGGGAACTAACTTTATTGCCTCCTTTTTGCGGCTCCTCTGAGGAGCTAACATCGGATGAGGCTGTACGTGAATTTGTAGAACGCTATTCCCGGGTGCTGTTAAAAGCTCCCTGGTCGGGTAGCGGAAAAGGATTGCGACCAGGTAAAGGAGAATATACCGCACATATTCAAGGGTGGAGTAATCGGGTAATCAAGAGCCAGCGCTGCGTGGTGGGTGAGCCGTTGATGGATAAAGTGAAGGACTTTGCCATGGAATTCTATTGTGATGATTCAGGCTGGGTTCATTTCGCAGGTTATTCGTTTTTTGAGACGGATGTGCGAGGGGCTTACAAAGGTAACTTGCTGGCTTCTGATGAGGTGGTGGAAGAGCGTCTTACTGAATTCGTAGATGCAGCGGATTTACACTTTTTACGCAGGCAGTTGGAAGAGAAACTTTCACGGTTACTGGACAATAAGTTTCGGGGGTATTTGGGCGTGGACATGATGATTTGTCGTTTTCCTGAATATCCAGTCTATCGGATTCACCCTTGTGTGGAGGTGAATCTTCGCATGAATATGGGAATCTTTTCCCGTCTTTTTCACGATCATTTTATGGTACCGGCTAAGATAGGGCACTTTTTGGTTGAATATTTCCATGATTATTCTTTGCTTTGGGAGGATCATGAGAGGAAAAAGGTAGATTATCCGCTTCGTATCAAAAATGGGCGAATAATATCCGGTTATTTGTCGTTGACCCCTGTTGGAAAGCAGACGAATTATCGTGCAAGCATTTTGGTGGAAAGGTGAACTTCTCCCTTAATATCAGTGAATATCACCCGGTAAAGTCCTTTTGATAAATTGTTTATTGAAATCTTTTCTTTATAATCTGAATAGAGCAGATATCTTCCGGTAAGATCTGTAATGGTGATATTTGCCAACTCTGTAGAAGGAGGAAGCAGTAATTGTGAACTATCTTCTGAAACTTCGAATATATTATTCGGAGCTGTAAGCTGTGTTGCTGCGCTTTCGTTGCCGAAGCGGTCTGTGGCTGTGATGGCAAAATAACGCTTTGCTTCTCTGCCTGGTTCTTCCTTATAAGCATAATGATTCTCTCGAATATCCTGAGCTACAATATTATATGGTTTGGATATGTCAACCGGAAATTTGTTTGAGGCATATACATTATAGTAAGGTGCGGTGCGGTAATCGTTATCGGTTGAAGGTCGCCAGTTGAGCTGCGCAGTTAATCCTTCCCGGTTGCAAGTTAGTTCCAGAGGGAGAGTGGGAGGAATATTATCTATCCACTTCATCTTAGGTTGAAGAGCAGGAGCGGCATAATGCAATCCGTTCAATTCATCAAACAAGTGCTTGGTATTATTTAAGAGATACTTTGTACGATAATAAGCTTGTCCCGTAAGCCCATGGCGACGGGTGAAGTTAATCTGACGTTCAATCTCACTCAGAGGCCAGTCCTTTTCAGCTGGATCAAGGAAATAGATACCTAATCCCGGAACAACCCAACGTCCGTAACTTTTTTCCTGCCAGTCTAATGCAAATGGATAAAAGTTATTTCCATTAAAATACATCATAGGAAAAAGTATATCCTGAATTCCTTCCCTGAGCCATCCCTGCGCATCCTGGTAAACAGTATGGTAAGCATTCCATCCTCCTGAAGGATAGCGGGAAGTGTCTTTGAATTTTCCAATGGGCGAACTGCTCATCTTGATCCATGGTTTGAGTTGTTTTACCGATTTATACAAGTAGCGTACAATGGCAGTGATGTTATCCCTTCGCCAGGTATCCAATGATTTTCCATTGCCGTATTTACGAAAAGTCTCTTTATCCGGAAAGTTTTTTGGCTGGTCCGGATAGCGGATGTAATCCAGGTTAATGCCATCTACGTCATAGCGGGTTACTACCTCCTTAACCAATGAAAGCAGGTACTCTTTTGTGGCAGGATTCCCGGGGTCAAGGAACCATTCTCCCTGATATTGTTTGCAAATCCACGGCTGTTTGCGGATAATGGAATTTTTCCCCAACTCCTTTACATGTTTTTCCTTTCCCAATGGAATGGCTACCATCCAGGCATGACATTCCATCCCTCGTTTGTGGCACTCTTCAATGGCAAAAGCCAGCGCATCATAACCGGGTGAGCAACCTTCTTTCCCTGTCATTGTTTCATTATAGGTTTCTATAGAGGAAGGATATATAACATCGCCACGTAAACGAGTCTGAAGCAATACTGTATTGAAGTTAGCTGCTTTCAGTTCGTCCAGAATTCCGCATAATTCAGCTTTCTGTTTATTGATGCTGGCAGGCGAGATGGCTTTGACTGCAGGCCAGTCAAGTCCGTATATTGTTGTCAGCCATGTGGCTCGTATCTCATTTTTTGGTTGTGCTTTTGTTTTGAAAGAAAAGAAACAGAGGCACAATATAATAAGGTATGTGTATTTCATATCTCTTGTTGTAACGTTGCAAAGGTAGATAAAAGAACGTAAAAAAGCGTTAGAAAGAATCTCTTTTTCAAGTAAAAGAAGAATAGATAAATAATAATTGTTACTTTTGTCATAAGTTAAATAAGGGAAAAAGGCAGACAATTAGTTCGTGCTTTTTCTCATGGTTTAAGTGAATTCTAACTTTTTTCTCTATGTTTTTATTAGTAAAAAAAGAAAGACCTGAAATGAAAAAGTATAAAAAATCGACATGGCTTTGTGGGGCTCTCTTTATTTATGTGACTGCTATGGCTATTTATCTGGTGCCCCGTAATCATAACATAAGTGAACTGGAAAGATATCTTACGGTTGCAGCTTCTTATGTTGTTGTTCTTCTTTTGTGGATTGTATTGCGCAAGAAAGAAGAACTTGCCGATCAACGTCGCAAAGAAATGAAACAAAGTAAAAATAATCAGGAGAGTTTTAACAAATAAAAGAATGAAGAAATTACTTATTTGCATTGCATGCTTGCTGTGTACGTTTACTGCAAAGGCTCAATTTGAGCAAAATAAATGGTTGGTAACCCCTTCCATCACAGGAATTGGCATGTCCTACAGTGATCAGGATAAAATGTCTTTTGGATTTGAGGCTGAAGGAGGTGTCTTCTTAAGAGATAATTTTGCTTTGCTGATTAGTGCAGGAACAGAAATAAAGGATAGGGGAGACGACAGAAGTTCACTTGGCGCTGGCGTTCGTTATTACTTTGATCAGACAGGTATTTATATCGGTTCAAAGTTTAAGTATGATAATTATAATTTTTACAAAGGCGGAAGTAAGAATGATGCAACGATTGGTGCGGAGGTAGGTTATGCTTTCTTTCTGAACCGAACGATTACGATTGAGCCAGCTGTATATTATAATCAAAGTCTGACTGATCAGGATTTTAGCAAGTTTGGTCTGAAGCTTGGATTCGGATTTTACTTTTAGGAATATAATATAGTAAGAAAAGAGTGAGTAACGAAAAGGAATCCATCCGATTCATTAATCACTCTTTTTTTATATTAGATAAGTTTCTCTCTCAGGTACTGACCGGTATAGGATGCTGCGCATCTGGCTACTTCTTCAGGAGTGCCGCAACATACTAAATTACCTCCCATATTACCACCATCAGGACCTAAGTCAATGATATAGTCCGCGCACTTTATTACATCCAGATTATGTTCGATGATGATAACGGTATGTCCCCGGGCAATTAATGCATCAAAAGCCTCCAGTAACTTTTTAATATCGTGGAAATGCAGTCCGGTAGTAGGCTCGTCAAATACAAAGATGGTAGGATATGCTTTTTCCTGGCTTAGGAAAAAGGCTAGCTTTACGCGCTGATTCTCTCCACCGGAAAGAGTTGAGGATGATTGTCCCAGTTTGATATATCCCAATCCTACTTCCTGAAGAGAGGAAAGCTTCTTCACAATCTTCTTCTGCCCATTTTCTGAAAAGAACTCAATAGCTTGGTCTACTGTCATCTCAAGCACATCATAAATATTCTTCTCCTTGTATTTCACTTCCAGTGTTTCCGTTTTAAAACGCTTCCCGTGGCAACTTTCACACTCTAATATCAAGTCGGCCATGAATTGCATTTCAACAGTAATGGTCCCGTCTCCTTTACACTCCTCACATCGGCCACCTTCTGTATTGAAAGAAAAATAGGAGGCAGTATATCCCATCATTTTAGCCAGTGGTTGGTCGGCCCACAGCTTCCGGATCTCGTCATATGCTTTGATATAAGTCACCGGATTGGAGCGTGAGGACTTACCAATTGGGTTTTGGTCGACAAACTCAATGTTCTTGACCATTTTAATATCTCCATCGAGGGAAGCAAATTCTCCCGGACGTTCGCTTGTTTCGCTGTATTCCCGTTTTAATGCCCGATAAAAGATGTCTCGTACCAGTGTGGATTTACCGGAACCGCTTACTCCGGTAACTACTGTCATCACGTTCAATGGGAAAATAACGTTAATCCCTTTCAGGTTATTCTCCCGGGCGCCGATAATCTCAATGTAATTATTCCAAGGTCGGTGAATAACGGGTGGCTCTATAGTCTCTTCTCCCAGAAGGTATTTTACTGTGTAGCTGTTACTTCCTTTTTTCAGGTTCTTCATGTCACCGTGATAGACAATCTCTCCACCTAGTCTGCCTGCTTTTGGGCCAACGTCGATGATGTAATCGGCTGCCCGGATTATCTCTTCATCATGTTCTACTACTACAACGGTATTACCTAACTGTTGCAACTGACGAAGTACTTTTATTAGTCGGTCGGTATCCCTGGAATGGAGTCCAATGCTTGGTTCATCAAGAATATAAAGTGATCCAACCAGACTGCTTCCCAGAGAAGTGGCCAGATTGATTCGCTGACTTTCTCCTCCTGATAAAGAGTTGCTTAACCGGTTGAGCGTAAGATATCCTAAACCAACATCCATCAGGAAGTTAATACGGCTTTTAATTTCTGTCAGAATCCGTTTGGCAATGGCATAATCTTGTTCATCAAGGGATAGATTGTCAAAGAATGTTTTTAAGTCGTGTATTGGAAGATCAACCAATTGGGAAATGGAATGATTGCCGACCTTTACATAGCCTGCTTCATTCTTTAATCGGGTACCGTGACATTCCGGGCAAAAAGTTTTTCCCCGGTAACGGGCCAGCATCACCCGATATTGAATTTTATATTGGCTCTTTTCAAGCATCTCGAAGAATTCGTCAATGCCGTGTATATTTTTAGCTCCTCTCCATAATAATCTTTTTTGCTCCTCTGTCAGGTCATAGTAAGGTGTGAAAATGGGGAAATCATATTTTGAAGCCGCATGAATAAATTCATCTTTCCATTCTCCCATTTTTTCACCTCGCCAGCAAACCACAGCACCATCATAAATGCTGAGTGAACGGTTGGGTATTACTAAGCTTTCATCAATGCCGATTACTTTCCCGAAGCCTTCACATTTTGGGCAGGCTCCAATAGGAGAGTTGAAGCTGAACATCTGATCGGTAGGTTCTTCAAAAACAATTCCATCCGCTTCAAATTTCTTGCTGAATGAATGTATAATAGCACCTTCTTCCGGATAAAATCGCAGCAAACAGATTCCGTTACCTTCATAGAAAGCCGTTTCAACAGAATCCGTTAACCGGCTGATACTATCTTTGGAGTTATCGCAAACCATTCTGTCAACAAGTAAAAGTCTCTCTTTCTCACTCTCCAGGTCATCTTCTTTTAGCAAATCTTCGATACGCATTGCCTCCCCGTCTACTTCTACCCGATTGAAGCCTTGCTTTAAGTCCATCTCGAGTTGCTCTTTTATAGTTCTTCCCCTGCGTAGAAGAATAGGGGTCAAAACGACATAACGGGTTCCTTCCGGATAAGAGAGCATACACTTGACAATATCTTCTGTCTGATGTTTTTTTACTAGAACACCCGATACAGGCGAATAGGTCTTTCCAATGCGGGCATAGAGCAGTCGCAGATATTCATATATCTCGGTTGAAGTTCCGACTGTAGAACGGGGGTTACGGCTGTTTACTTTTTGTTCAATAGCTATTGCTGGAGGAATTCCTTTAATGAAGTCGCACTCAGGTTTAGTCATTCTACCTAGAAACTGGCGGGCATAGCTATTGAGACTTTCCACGTACCGGCGCTGTCCTTCGGCATAAAGAGTATCAAAAGCAAGGGATGATTTTCCCGAACCCGATAATCCGGTGATAACAACTAATTTATTACGGGGAATATCCACATCAATATTCTTTAGATTATTGACACGTGCACCTTTGATGGATATATATTTTTCTTGAGACATAAGCTGATTTTGAAAGAATTTGCAAAGGTAAATAAAAAACATCATTATGCAAAAGAAAGGAACTCCGTAATCTGTTTATGCACATTTATTAAGCTAATTGATAACTTGATAAATTCAAAATAATATATAACTTTGCGCATATAAAACATAACAAAACTGAAGGATGAAAATAAAGGCTATTTTTGCAGCCATTTTGATGGTTTGCTGTTCTCTATGTTCCATTGCCCATAATTTACCCAAACGTGAGTTCAGGGGAGTTTGGTTACATACCATAAACGGAGATTATTCTGGTAAATCACCGGAACAATTTAAAGCTTATCTGGTTAGTCAGCTCAATAGTCTGCAAAAAGCAGGGATTAATGCTGTGTTGTTTCAGGTTCGTCCTGAAGCAGATGCGTTTTATCCTTCCAAACTGGAACCTTGGAGTCGCTTTCTTACCGGGACTCAGGGTAATGCTCCTGCCGATAATTTTGATCCAATGGCTTTTGTGATAGATGAATGCCACAAGAGAGCTATGGAATTTCATGCCTGGGTGAATCCTTATCGGGTACAGACGAATATTAATTCAAAATTAGCTCCTACGCATATATATTATCAACATCCTGAATGGTTTGTAGTTTATGGTAACCAACGTTATTTTAATCCCGGATTGCCTCAATGCCGTAATTTTATCAATCAAGTAATTAAAGATATTGTTTCCCGTTATGATGTAGATGCTATTCACATGGATGATTATTTCTATCCTTATCCTATAGCTGGAAAGGAATTTCCAGACGAAGAAGCTTTTCAGACTTATGGAATACCTGACGGCTTTGCCAATGAGAAAGATAATTGGCGTCGTAGCAATGTAAATTCTTTGATTCGCGAATTGCACGAAACAATTCGTGAGACGAAACCATGGGTGAAATTTGGTGTTTCCCCTTTTGGAATCTATCGTAACAAAAAGAATACTTCTGATGGCATTGGCAGTGAAACGAATGGTTTGCAGAACTACGATGAACTATATGCTGATGTACTTTTATGGATTCGTAATGGCTGGGTGGATTATAATATCCCTCAGATTTATTGGGAAATAGGAAATAAGGCTGCTGACCATGAAACTTTAGTGAACTGGTGGGCCACTTATTCATATGATCGTCCATTCTTTATCGGTCAGGATGTAGAGCGTACAGTGAAATTTGCAGATCTGAGTAATCCGGAGATAAATCAACTTCCTCGGAAAATGCAGTTATCCCGTACTACTCCCAATGTTTTAGGCAACTGTTTCTGGAGCGGAAAAGCATTGCTTGACAACCCTGGAAATTCATTGACTGCTTTAACTACAAATTATCAATGTTATCCGGCTCTTCCACCGGTTTTTACCTTTATGGATGATAAAGCTCCGAAAACTATCCGAGGTTTGAAAATGATATGGACTGAAGATGGCTATATTCTGATGTGGAAAGAACCAAAAGCGAAAGAGGAGATGGACAAGGCGTTCAGTTATTGCATTTATCGTTTTGAGAATAAAGAAAAGGTGAATTTGAATGATCCTTCTAAAATTGTAGCTGTTACAAGGGGGTGTTTTTATAAACTCCCTTACGAATTAGGAAAGACAAAATACCGCTATGTTGTAACAGCACTGGACAGACTTCACAATGAATCTAAGATGAAAAGTAAGAAAGTAAAATTATAACGAGCTGTCTTATTGAAGTTTCAAGTTATTTATTAGAGTCTGCTGACTAAATCTAATCATTACTCAATTAGTAATTGGATTTATTCAGTAGACTTTTTTAAAGTCCAGGTTTTTATGCCTCATCTTTATCTTTTATATAATTGCTTGGATTCATTTTATAGCGTTTTTTAAATACTTCTCTGAAATATTTGGCATCACTGAAACCTGTCATTTCTGCTACTTCAGTAATGTTGTATCTTTTGCTCTTTAACAATTCAGCCGCGCGTGTAAGTCGTATTGATCGAATGAAGTCGGCTGGTGCCTGGTCTGTCAGAGCTTTAATTTTATTATAGAAGCTGGAACGACTCATATTGAGAGCACTACATAAGGTGTCCACGTTAAAGTCTGAGTCCTCCAGATTCTTTTCAATAATATCTTTTACTTTGGTCATGAATTTACAATCTAGCTCAGAAGCATAATCGATGCATTCGTCTGTGGCTTTTATATCCAATTCAGCAAAACGATCTTTCAGCACTGAGCGATTGGTTAAAATAGTCATGATTTTGACTCTTAAAATGGATATATCAAACGGTTTTAAGATATATTCATCAGCTCCGGCTTTCAGTCCTTGGATAATATTATTCTTGTCACTGAGAGCCGAAAGTAATATTACGGGAATGTGCGATGTGTCGAGATTATTTTTTATCTTAATACATAATTCATCTCCGTTCATTTTTGGCATCATTATGTCTGAAATAACCAAGTCAGGTTTTATATTCTGTATAATATTCCATCCTTCTAGTCCGTCGCATGCTGTAAATATATAATAATTATCTGAGAGGGTATGTTGCAGATAGTTTCGCATTTCATCATTATCTTCCACTAATAATATTTGTTGTGACGATTTTTTAATGTGAGTACTAATAGATGGCGGCAAGATATCTGCAGCCTTTGTTTTAAAGTTACTGTATATCTGCTCAGAGTTGGTTTCTTGATCCTGATTCCATTTCAATTGATGCTTCTTAAAATGTTTATGTCCTTGTGGAAAGGATATTTTGAATGTTGATCCATTACCAACTTTGCTCTTTAGACTGATTGCTCCCTTATGTAATTTTACCAGTTTTCGAACTATTAGCAGCCCAATTCCGCTACCGGAGATTTTCGAATTTATGGCATTACTTCCACGGAAAAATACTTTAAATAGCTTCTTTTGTTCATCATCCGGAATGCCTATTCCAGTGTCACTTATTTCGAATCCCCAATGATCAGGATTACTAAAGGCAATTATTTTGATTTCTCCACCATTAGGGGTGTATTTTATTGCATTTGATATTAAGTTTTTAATAATAGATTCCATCTTATCCATATCAAACCAAACATTTAGAAAGCGGAAATTACTTTCGAATGTAAGCTTAATCTGTTTTGATTCAGCGTAAGACTGAAAAGCCTCAAGAATTTCATTAGTAAAAGTAAATAATTCATATTCACCTACGTGCATTCCTGAGGCATATGTTTCTGTTCGTTCAAAATTGATCAGGCCTGTTATTAATCTGTACAGGGAGTTCGTATTTCTGACAGCTGTGCTCAGACTGGCTTTCCCTTCAGGTGATAAGCTTTCTTTTTCAGTCAGTTCATCCAGAGGAGCCTTTATTAAAGAAAGTGGGGTGAGAATATCATGTGCCGTGTTAATAAAGAAATGAATCTTGTCATTGGATGTTTTTTGTTCCTTATTAAAATTATAACGACGCATAGAGTCCCATACTATAAGAGATAGTATGATGATATAGACTAATATAGCCCATGTGGTTTTCCAGAATGGGGGATGTATTACAATGTCTATGCTTCTCTCTTCGATAACATTTGAATCTTCTTCTGAGATAGCACGAACATAAAGTTTATATCTCCCGGGGCTAAGATTTGTATAACGAATTACATTGTCGTAAGAAGCTTTGTTCCATTTTTCATAAAATCCATCTAATTTCCATGAATAAAGAACCTTTGAAGGATAATCATAATTGATGGAGGCTACTTGAATCGTGAAAATATTCTGATCGTAGTTCAGATTTATTTCTTTAGTTTCATCAATGCTCTGTTTTAAAGGAGAATCCGTTGCTCCAACAACTACAGTCTTATAGAAAAGAGTAAAGTCGCTGAAGACTAATTTCGATGACTTATTCTGTTCTAAAACACTATTTTCATCGAATTCAATCGGACCATCATTGCCTCCAAAAACAAATGTGCCGTTTCGTCTGTGTATACCCGACGAGGCATTAAAATGATTCGGCATCAATCCCTGTTCTTTTGTCCAGTTTTTAAAAGTTTTTTTAGAAATACTAAAACGCGTCAGACTATTTTCTGTACTTAAGAATAAAAATCCTTTCTGATCGGATAATATTGTGTAAACGTTATTTGAATTAAGTGCAGAGTTTTTTTTGTTATAGGTAATAAAATTATTTGTTCTGTCATTGTATACCAGCATTCCTGAACTGCAGGTACCAATATAGAGTAATCCGTTTTCCTGATGTAGAGCATATATGTAGGGCTTTCCTTCAGGCATTTTAATGTTTTTGAATTTTCCGCTTTCTTTGTCTAATATGTACAGACCGTTGTCGCAGCCAATCCATAGGTGCTTTTCATCTTTCTCAAGAATAACTTTTACCGAACTTATTCCAGGATAAATACGGGGCTTTTTATTTTTTAAATCAATTCGTGTCAGATTATAATAACCGCCAGTCCAAATATATCCATTGCTATCTTTGATAATGGAATAAATATACTTGTCAGGTTTTAATGTATGATCAGCATAATTGGAAGGAGATAAATAGCTTACTTTCAGGCTGTATTTATTTATCTGGCATATGTTAGAAGAATATCCTCCGGCCCATATCACTCCCGGAGTTACTTCACAAAGAGTTATGAAAACATGGTTCTTAATAATTGAATGAGTATTTGACTCTGTTAGCAGATTTGTCCATCTTTCCTTTTTTGAATGATATATGCTGATACCATTATTTGTGGCAAACCAAAGATCTCCTTCATTGTCTTCTATAACTGTATTTACCTGGTTGTTGACTAAGGAATTATTATTGCTAAAGCTATGTCTGAACCATTTATATTTAGGAGACCCGGAATATAGAACGGTTATTCCAATAGGGTAATTAGATAACCAAATGTGTCCTTCATTATCAATATACAGATCATTTATAGTGTTACCATTCATGCCATTAAGCTGATTATAATCGGCAACAATATAGGGCGATAACTGATAGCTGTCCGTATTCATCTTGTAAACGCCTACTCCACCGGTTGCAATCAGAACTTCATTTTTGTTCAACGCTTTTATGGCATTGATGCTGATATCATTGAGCCCACTCTGAGTTAACTGTAGCTGTTGTTTTTGAATATCATAAACATAGATTCCGTTTTCCGGATTTACGATGAATAATTTCTTATTATCCTTATGATAATATAATCTTTCAATTCTTACAGGCAGATTATCTAATCCTTTTTGAGGTATTCTCAATAGAGTATTGTTTTGTAATTTGGCAGCATATACTCCTTCATTAGTCCCAATATAATAGATATCACTGTCGGTCTGAACAATATCATTGATAGGTTTATTATTGAGATTTCTTATTAGTATAAGTTTCTGAGAATTGATATTGTAAAGATATTGACTATGTGTAGTGCATAGCCAGATGTTATTATGATTATCAATATATGAGTAAATAACAGGTCCTTTATTCTTTAGGAGGAATACTAACTGATACCTGTCAATTTTAATATTGTATTTGAAAATCTGTCCATTTTTAGTTATCTCCCATAGAACATTTTCCTTGTCCATGAGGAGCCGGTTCATGTCTGTAAAACAATTTATTTTCTCATTATTTGTACTCAGGTCATAATGTTTGAACCGTATTCCGTCGTACCTGTCTATTCCTTCTTGTGTGAGAAACCACATATATCCTTTTTTATCTTTACTGATGCAGTATACGTGTCTGTTGCTTAGCCCGTCTTCTACGCCTATGTATTTGTAGGCTTGAGAGAAGCTTAGAGAACTTACGGAGAGAAGTAGTATAAACAGTAATTTTCTCATTTTTAGGAAAATTTATGTTGGCTGATCACAAAAATCAAAAAAAAAAGTGATATATCAAAACATTATGAGCGAAATTTGTGAAAAAAGTTAAAATAATAATCTTGACAGTCTTATAGTGGCCGTTTGTATACATAATTAGACATATTTGAATATCTACTATATCAGCAGAATGTTCTAAATGGCTAACCCTGCTTTGCAACATGTTATTTTCTATATTCGTGTATGATAGAGATCTACTGTGTTGTTTATATGATGAGTATTTATGGAGGACGTCTCTTCTAGTTTAAAAATTGGTTTAGTACTATTATTCATATATCTAGACTGTGTTTTTCTTAAACTTATAATTTAGTTGTGTCTATTTGTATAAAAAAAGAGGCAAAAGTTTTAAACTTTTGCCTCTTTAAATATATTAATAGATTGTTCCTATTTATGTTCTTCGACCCACTTGCGTGCATTTACAAATGCTTCCATCCATGGAGTAATCTGATCACTGTTTATTCTATCAGCAGGATAATAAGCATTCTGCCAAGGGAAGATGGCTCTTTCAAGGTGAGGCATCATTGCCAAATGGCGACCGTCTTCAGAAGCAAGGCCGGCTACACTGTAATCTGAACCATTTGGATTACCAGGATATTCGTCATAGGAGTATGTGGCTACTACATTATATTTATCTTCCTCATAAGGTAAAGAGAATTTGCCTTCTCCGTGAGCTACCCAGATGCCTAGTTTAGATCCGCTAAGTGAACCGAACATCACACTACGGTTTGTAGGAATGGTTACACCGATAAAGGTAGATTCAAACTTATGAGAATTATTGTGTAGCATTTTTGCTTTCTTTTCGTGCTCAGGATTGATTAATCCCAACTCAATCATTAACTGGCAACCGTTACAGATGCCAAGACTTAATGTATCCTTACGAGCGAAGAACTTATCAAGAGCAGATTTTGCTTTTTCATTGAACAGGAATCCTCCGGCCCATCCTTTGGCAGAACCAAGTACGTCTGAGTTAGAGAAACCTCCGCAACAAACAATCATATTGATATCTTCCAATGTTTCGCGTCCGCTGATTAAGTCGGTCATAGTTACATCTTTCACATCAAATCCGGCAAGGTATAATGAGTAAGCCATTTCGCGCTCACCATTGGTCCCTTTCTCACGGATAATAGCTGCCTTTATGCCGCTTGGAGTGCGGCGATCCGGAGAGATGCTATATTGAGAGAACTTGCCTTTGAAGTCTTTGTTGTATACAAATTCCAGCGGCTGCATTTTGTAATTCTCGAAACGAGCTTTGGCACAACCGTTCATGGACTGCTTTCTGTCTAATAAGTAAGAAGAAGAGTACCATACATCGCGCATATAATCAATACCAAACTGATAAGTCGCATCGTCTTTCGATACAAGAATGTGACGTTCGTCAGTTGGTTTGGCAATCATAACAAAACCTACTCCAGCATCTTCCAGAATCTTTTCTACTTCTGCTTTGTGTTTCACCTGAATAACAACTCCCGGGTTTTCTGCAAATAGAATCTTAACGAGGTCAGTTTCTTTTAGTTTGTCCAGATTAACTTCAAGTCCGCCTTCTGTATTTGCAAAGCACATTTCAAGTAAAGTAGTAATTAAACCACCGGCAGAGATATCGTGGCCTGCCATGATTAGTCCTTTATTTACTAATTCCTGAATAGCAAGGAATGCATCGCGGAAATATTCGCTGTCTTGTACGCAAGGTACATCATCACCTATCTTATTTAGTGATTGAGCAAAAGCAGAACCACCAAGTTTTAACTCGTCAAAGCTAAAGTCTATATGATAAAGGTAACTCTTTTCATCATTTACCAGTACAGGAGAAACTACCTTCTTGATATCAGAAACCTCTGCTCCGGCAGAAACGATAACTGTTCCCGGAGAAACAACTTTGCTTCCGTCTGGGTATTTCTGTGTCATGGACAAAGAGTCCTTACCTGTAGGTACGTTGATTTGCAAGTCACAACAGAAATCCGATAACGCTTTTACAGCGGTGTAAAGACGTGCATCTTCACCTTCCATAGAGCGGCAAGGCCACATCCAGTTGGCAGATAAAGAGATGCTATCCATTCCTTCTGCAAGCGGAGCCCAGACAAGATTGGTAAGAGCCTCAGATACAGCAAGAATAGAACCTGCAGCAGGATCTGCCAAAGCAGCCTGAGGTGCATGACCTATAGAAGTAGCGATACCTTTTTCTCCTCTGTAATCAAGAGCAACCACGCCACAATCGCTCAATGGTAACTGAAGTTCTCCCTGACATTGCTGACGGGCAACCTTTCCGGTTACCGAACGGTCTACCTTATTAGTTAACCAGTCCTTACAAGCAACAGCTTCCAGTTGAAGCACGCGGGTAAGATATTCGTCTAGGTTGTCAATATTGTAAGTAGCATTCTCGTAGTGAGCTTCTACTGTCTTATCTATCATGTAAGTTTTTGGAGAACTACCGAACATCTGATCAACAGATAAATCGAACGGACGAACACCATCAGCTTGTTCAAATGCGAAACGTGCGTCGCCTGTGGTTTCACCCACTACGTACATTGGAGCACGTTCACGTTCAGCAATCTTACGTACATGCTCGATTGCTTCTTCCTTTATTAATAATCCCATACGTTCCTGAGACTCATTGGCAATAATTTCTTTTGCAGATAAAGTCTTGTCGCCGATAGGAAGTTTATCCATGTGAATTACTCCACCGTTTTCTTCAACTAATTCTGAAAGACAGTTTACGTGACCTGCGGATCCGTGGTCGTGAATAGAAACAATAGGGTTTACATCTTCCTCACAAAGTGCGCGAACTACATTGTTTGCACGTTTTTGCATTTCCGCATTAGCACGCTGAACAGCATTTAACTCGATTCCGCTGGTATAACGTCCTGTGTCAACAGAAGAAACAGAACCACCACCTAAACCAATGCGGTAGTTGTCACCACCCAGTACTACTACTTTGTTTCCTGTTTCAGGTTTACCTTTCAGGCAATCGCGTTGTGTGCCGTAGCCTACACCGCCGGCAAGCATAATTACCTTGTCGTACCCATAACGAACATCGTTTTCGTTATGCTCGAAAGTCAGTACAGAACCACAGATGAGTGGTTGGCCAAACTTGTTTCCGAAGTCAGAAGCACCGTTGGATGCTTTGATCAGAATCTGTTCAGGAGTTTGGTATAACCATTCGCGAACCGGAAGAAGTTCTTCCCATTCTCTGCCTTCGTCTGTGCGAGGGTAAGAAGTCATGTAAACAGCTGTTCCTGCAATAGGCAAAGAACCTTTTCCTCCACCCATACGGTCACGGATTTCTCCACCAGTTCCTGTAGAGGCACCGTTGAATGGCTCTACGGTAGTAGGGAAGTTATGAGTTTCCGCCTTCAGTGAAATAACTGTTTTAATATCTTTGATCTGGAAATAATCAGAAGTTGAATGATCAGCTGGTGCAAATTGCTCTACTACCGGACCTTCTGCAAAGGCAACATTGTCTTTGTAGGCAGAAATAATCTTATTAGGATTCTCTGCAGTAGTCTTTTTAATCATCTGGAAAAGTGAAGATTCCATCTCTTTGCCATCAATGATAAACGTTCCGCCGAAGATTTTGTGACGGCAGTGCTCAGAGTTGATCTGTGCAAAACCAAAAACCTCAGAGTCAGTAAGTTTACGTCCCATGGATTTTTCCATGTTGATAAGGTAATCCATCTCTTCTTGTGAAAGAGCTAAACCTTCTTTTTCGTTATAAGCAGCCAGATCATCAATATAAATGATGGCTTCTGGTTGACGATTCGTTGTAAACACGCCTTGATTCAAACCTTTGTACATACGTTGCAGCATCGGATCACGATCAGCATTCTCATCTTGTACAGGGAAGTATTCTTCTATACGGAGAATACCTTCAATACCCATGTTCTGAGTAATTTCCACGGCATTTGTGCTCCAAGGAGTAATCATTTCCTTACGAGGGCCAACAAAATAACCTTGTAACTGGTCTTCGCTTTCCACATTTGCTTCACCTAAAAGCCAACTGAGTTTTTTGATGTCCTCAGAAGAGAATTCATGGTCGGCTTCTACTGCCACCACGCTCTGAGAAGGGGTTCTGAAAAAAAGAATCATATCACTTTAAGTATATATGGGTTATTATAATTCTGAAGAATTATTTTCTATTTTGCATGCAAAGTTACGTAAATCCCTCGGGCTGTGAAAGAAATGCGTTTATTATTTGTGCTTTATCCAATTCATATAGTTCTTTTATGGATATGATATATATCAAAGCACTATTATGATGTATATCATAGTGTATGTTTGATATATATCTAACGCACCTTTTGATGTACATCAAACGTAAATTTATTGACGGGAGATTTACAAATATCCGACGGTGAACTTACCAAAGATGGAAGTTAGTATTATTTAACCCCTATTCCAGATTATGTATTTGCATGTTTTCTGGTTGGCTGTTTATTATTAAAAATGACTTAAAGGTATGAATTTGGACAGCATAACCATATTATTCTGCAAGATATATCTGTTTTCTTGAAAATGGGATTTGCACAATTGGCAATGTTAATGTATTTTTGGCTCAAAATTTTAATATTATTTTAAAGAAAATAATATTCATATAGAATGTAATCCTAAAAAGTGTTAGATTTGCATCCTAAAGCACAACTCAATATTAATATATGTTAATTAATACAGTATAGCCATGGTAAAAAACTATTTGAAAAAATGTCTTGTAAGTCTGTTTGTTTCTTCTTTTTTATTTGCCTCGTGTGTGGATCAAGGCTATGATCTGAGCAAGGATATAAACTTGGCTATTCATATTGGAGGAGATGGATTAGCTCTCCCTGTGGGAAGTACAGATTCAATAAAACTAAGTAAAATTATTAAAGTGGATGAATCAGATGTACTTCATCTCAATGGCGGAGAATACTCTTTGATGAAAAAAGACACGATTGATCCTGCCGTTAATGTCAGTATTCCAAGTGCAAGTGATATTAGTATACCTACTATAACATGGGAATCAAGTAATTTGTATACACTGGCTAGCTTATCTACCCGTGCTTCACGGAGAAGTAGTTTAAGTATGGAACTTCCTGTTCCTGCAACTTCATGGAATTTGGCTCTGTTAAATGAAGATATGCCAACAGAAGTAAAGTCCATTAAAACAATTACTCCCAAAAACGGTGGAGTAGATGCAACTATTGCACTAACTCTTACTGGCGTAACCTCCGCTGTTGGTTATGTATTTAATGATCTCGAATTGGTCTTTCCTGATTTTATCGTTTCTCCGCAATTAACCAACCATAAACTGATCTTAAACGGATCTACCAAAGTGGTACAAATAAAAATTACGTCTTTTGATTTCTCTAATGAACCAGGTGGTGCTTTAGCTATAAAAGTTGTAAATGGTAAAAGAACTCTGAGTCTGAGCAAGCCGGTTACTTTCTCGGGCGCAATTACTGTATCGGGTTTAAGTGCTTCTACAGGAGATGTGAAACTGAAAGCTACTGTTCAGATACCCTCTGTTGCTATATCAGAAGTTGACGGAAAAGTAGATCCTTCTATTAATGTAAATATCAAACCAATATCTTTGGATATTCCTGAGTTTTTAGAAGATGATAAGGTTGAACTGGATGTTCTAGACCCAATGATTCGTTTGAATGTAACCAATGAAACAGCAGTTCCAATTATAATAGATGGATCGTTGAAAGGATATAGAAATGAAACATTAATAAGAAATATAACAGTTAAAGATGATGATTCTAAGCCTATTACGATTGGTGCAAGTGGAAATACAATTATTTGTCTTTCTCGGACAGGCAAAAGTGGTCCTGCCGAAAGTGTAAAGTATAAGATTGATAGCCTGAACTATTTTATTCAAAAGATACCTGATCAGATTAAGTTCACCATGAATGCTCATGCTGACCAAAGTACTACACATAAAATAAAATTAGGTGCAAATTATAAAGTAAAAATTGGATATGCCGTTGAAGTACCATTTAGATTTGGCCCGGGATTAGCTATTGTTTATAATGATACCATTGATGAGATTAATAAGAGTATTAAAGACCTTGATGTGAAAAAGGTGACTATTAACACAACGATAGAGAATAATATCCCTTTGAATCTTCAACTTCAGGTTACTCCTGTGGGAATAGATAAAAAGCCAATTACAGATATAAATGTAGAAGTGAAAGGCGAAAATGGAAACACATCGGGAATTATTCAATCCTGTGATAAGGATGGGAAAACACAAGAGTCTCCCATAACCATAGAACTGACTGAAACTACTAGTGGTGCCATTAAGAAATTAGATGGCTTACTACTGAAGATAACTGCGAAATCAACTGAGACAGTGAATGGCATGCCTTTGAAAGATACCCAATATATCCGGTTAAAGAATATAAAAGCAAAAGCATCCGGTGGAATGAATATAGATTTAAACGATAAGTAATCAAACACCTATTAAAACAGATAAAAAATGAAATCACGTTTATTAATCATTATATTGACATTTCTTGCAGGAGGGGCGTTTACAAATATCCCGGCACAAACATTGAACTCTTCATACTTCCTGGAAGGGGCGACATATCGCCATCAACTAAACCCTGCTTTCATGGGAGATAGAAATTATATCAGTTTTCCAGCACTTGGAAACATAAATGTGGGAACCACCAGTACCATGGGACTGACTGATTTTATCTATAAATTCAATGACCCAACAGGTAAATATGATCTTACCACTTTTATGAATTCAGCGGTTGACAGGAATCAATTTCTGGGAAAACTGAAGACTAATAATCAGATAAACACCAACGTGGGATTGACTATTCTTTCTACCGGATTTTATGCGTTTGGAGGATTTAATACTTTTGAACTTAATCTGAAATCCAATACTTCATTCAACCTTCCATATGAGTTGTTTAACTTCATGAAAACCGGTATGGACCAGGAAGTTTACCACATTAATAACTTTGCTGCAAACTCAAATAATTATGTGGAGTTAGCTTTAGGACATGCTCATAAGGTTAACGATAGGCTAACGATTGGAGCAAAATTGAAATTTTTGGCAGGTATAGCTAATGTTAATGCTAAGATTGATAGTATGGATATTGCTTTGACTGGCGACAAGTGGAATATAATGGCAAACGGAACGCTAAACACTGCTGTAGGCGGTGGACATTATAAAACAAAAGCAAGTAATCCGGGTGAAATAAATGGTTTTGATGTTGATAAAGCTGGTGCTGCAGGTTATGGTGCCGGCATTGACTTGGGAGCAACTTATAAATTACTGGATAATTTAATCTTGTCGGCTTCAGCGCTCGACTTAGGATTTATTTCCTGGAACAATAATCAGAAAGGGGCTACTCATAATAAAGAATCATTTACTTTTGAAGGTTTTAACAATATTGCAGTAGATCCGGAAGAAGGAGATCCAAATGATGTTGATACGCAGTTTGATAATATAAAAGATGACCTGAAAGCTATGACTAAGTTTTATGACGAGGGGAAAGTTAGCCGTACTACCATGTTAGCAACTACGATTAATCTGGGAGCGGAATATAAACTTCCTTTTTATGATAAACTTTCGGTGGGACTGCTTTCTACTACTCATGTAAATAGGCCTTACACATGGACTCAGGCTATGTTGGCGGCAAATATAAGTCCATTGCGATGGCTGGGTGCATCGGTAAACTATTCTTATTCCACTTTTGGCTCTAATCTGGGATGGATGCTGAATTTTCATCCTAAAGGATTTACTTTCTTTGTTGGGTCAGATCGAATGATAACAAGTGTAACCCCTCAGTATGTGCCAATGGGTAATGCGAATGCAAACCTCTGTTTTGGTTTTAATATTACATTCGGACGTCACAGAGATTAGAATTTAACCTATAAAATGATTGTTTAAATCGGTCAGGTTTATTCCTGGCCGATTTTTTTTCACTTTTGCAGGATGATTGCTAAAAAAGCTAAACCGAAGTGTGATAAGGTAAAAAACGTATAAGGAATGCTTCAAATTTCGCAAAAAAGTGCCATCTTTGCAAAATGTTAGCTATAGAAGTATCGATATTAGACCTGTTGATAAAAGGATTTATCATTGGAGTGGTAGTCTCTGCTCCTCTAGGCCCCGTAGGGGTACTATGTATTCAGCGTACTTTAAATAAAGGACGCTGGTATGGATTTATTACCGGTTTGGGAGCAGCGTTAAGTGATATTGCTTATGCTCTGTTAACGGGCTATGGCATGAGTTTTATTTTTGATTTTATATCTGCAAATCAGTTTTATCTTCAGTTATTTGGGAGTGTTATGCTCTTTGTTTTTGGGGTATATACTTTTAGAAGTAACCCGGTGCAGTCATTGCGACCGGCATCTACCTCTACAGGTACCTATTTGCATAATTTCATTACAGCTTTTGCAGTAACGCTTTCTAATCCGTTGATTATATTCCTGTTTATAGGACTTTTTGCACGCTTTACCTTTGTTGCACCTCAGATTCACCTTTATGAACAAATAATTGGTTATTTAGCAATAGCTCTAGGAGCCTTTACCTGGTGGTTTGCCCTTACCTTCTTTGTTAGTAAACTGCGGACAAGATTTAACGTCAGAGGTATCTGGGTGATTAACAGGGCAATAGGGGGAGTGGTAATAGTGGTCTCTGTTCTTGGATTAATCTTTACCTTGTTAGGAAAAGCACTTTACTAATTAAAAGAATATGTTAATAGCTCAGAAACTAAAGCAAACCAATATTGCAGAATACCTCATATACATGTGGCAGATTGAAGATCTTATCCGTGCTGCCGGATGTGATATCGAAAAGTTGAAATCAGACTTTATCAGCCAGTATAAAATCAATGACGACGATAAGGCGAAATTAATCCAATGGTATGAAGACCTTATTGGAATGATGCGTGATGAAGATGTGCTGGAAAAGGGACACTTGCAGATTAACAGGAATGTGATTATCTCATTGACAGATCTGCATCTGCAGTTACTTCGTTCTACCAAAGAGCCTTTTTATGGTGCTGCTTATTATAAAGCATTGCCTTTTATTGTGGAACTACGCAACAAAAGCGGAAACACAGAAGAACCTGAACTGGAAACATGTTTTGAGGCACTTTATGGAGCTATGTTATTAAAGCTCCAAAAAAAGGAAATTTCCCAGGAAACAGGTAAAGCGCTTGAAGTGATTGCTAAATTTCTTTCACTATTGTCGAACTATTACGAAAAAGATAGAAACGGAGAATTAAAATTAGACGATTAAGTCATGAAAAATATATTGATAACCGGTGCCAATGGTCAATTAGGCAATGAAATGCGTTTGCTTTCTTCGGAAAACAATCAATACAACTATTTTTTTACGGACGTACAGGAACTTGATATTTGTGATGAACAGGCTATACAAGCCTTTGTTACTCAGAATGAGATTGATGTAATTGTGAATTGTGCGGCATATACTGCAGTTGATAAAGCTGAAGATAATGTTGATCTATGTAGAAAACTGAATGCTATAGCTCCCGGATATCTTGCAAAAGCGGCTCAAAGCAGAGGCGCAGCCATGATACAAATCTCTACAGATTATGTATTCAACGGAACTAATCATATTCCGTATACAGAGGAAGAACCGACTTGCCCAGCATCTGCTTACGGAATCACTAAACTGGAAGGAGAACAGAATGTGATGAATAACTGTTCACAAGCTATTGTGATAAGAACCGCATGGCTTTATTCTACTTTTGGCAATAATTTTGTAAAGACCATGATCCGTCTGGGCAAAGAAAAAGAGAGTCTGGGTGTTATATTCGATCAGATTGGAACTCCAACTTATGCACGTGACTTGGCAAGAGCTATTTATGCTGCCATCAATAAAGGAATTGTTCCGGGCATTTATCATTTCAGTGATGAAGGAGTTTGTTCATGGTATGATTTCACTTTGGCAATTCATCGCCTTGCAGGAATCAATACCTGCAAAGTAAACCCTCTTCATACTGCCGATTATCCTACTAAGGCTGCACGTCCACATTATTCGGTATTGGATAAAACTAAGATAAAAAAGACTTTTGGCATTGAAATACCTCACTGGGAGGTGAGCTTACAAGAATGCATCAATGATATTAATTAAACAAATATGCTTGACGAAATAAAAAGAAGGCGTACTTTCGCTATTATCTCTCACCCGGATGCGGGTAAAACTACTTTAACAGAGAAGCTTTTGCTTTTTGGAGGGCAGATTCAGGTTGCCGGGGCTGTGAAGTCTAATAAGATTAAGAAAACGGCAACTTCCGACTGGATGGAGATTGAGAAGCAACGTGGTATTTCTGTAACAACTTCCGTAATGGAGTTTGATTATCGCGACTATAAAGTGAACATCCTTGACACTCCGGGTCACCAGGATTTTGCTGAAGATACATTCCGTACGCTGACTGCCGTTGATAGTGTTATTATCGTTGTAGACGGTGCCAAAGGTGTTGAGGCTCAGACTCGTAAATTGATGGAAGTCTGCCGCATGAGAAAGACTCCGGTAATTGTTTTTGTTAACAAGATGGACCGTGAAGGACGTGACCCATTTGATTTGCTGGATGAGATTGAAGCTGAATTGCAAATCAAAGTTCGTCCGTTAAGCTGGCCTATTGAACAGGGAGCCCGTTTTAAAGGGGTATATAATATATATGAAGGCAAGTTAGACCTTTACCAGCCAAGCAAGCAAGTTGTTACTGAAAAAATAGAACTTGATATTGATAGTGAGCAACTTGATAAAAATATAGGAGAAGGACTGGCAAATAAACTTCGCTCTGATTTGGAATTGGTTGACGGAGTATATTCAGAATTTAATATAAACGAATATCTTGATGCAGAGGTTGCTCCTGTATTCTTTGGCTCTGCTCTTAATAACTTTGGTGTAAAAGAACTACTTGACTGCTTCGTGGAAATAGCTCCGTCTCCTCGGCCGGTGCAGTCTGAAGAAAGAATGGTAGAACCGGAAGAGGATAAATTCACCGGTTTCATCTTTAAGATTACAGCGAACATTGATCCTAATCACCGTTCTTGTGTGGCTTTCTGCAAGGTTTGTTCAGGTAAGTTTGTGCGTAATGCACCTTACAAACATGTTCGTCATGGAAAGACCATGCGTTTTTCCTCGCCAACCCAATTCATGGCTCAGAAGAAAAGTACTATTGAAGAGGCTTATCCCGGTGATATTATCGGTCTCCCCGATACAGGAAACTTTAAGATTGGTGATACAATAACGGAAGGAGAAGAGCTTCACTTCAAAGGCTTGCCTAGTTTCTCTCCGGAAATGTTCAAATACATAGAAAATGCCGATCCGATGAAGACCAAACAGCTCAATAAAGGTGTTGATCAACTGATGGATGAAGGTGTGGCTCAGTTATTTGTTAATCAGTTTAATGGCAGAAAAATCATCGGTACAGTAGGACAGTTGCAGTTTGAAGTGATTCAATATCGTTTGCTGAACGAATATAACGCCGCTTGTCGCTGGGAGCCGCTTAGTTTGTACAAAGCATGCTGGGTAGAAAGTGATAATCAGGAAGAACTGGAAGCATTTAAGAAACGTAAGTACCAGTTCATGGCCAAGGATAGGGAAGGACGCGATGTTTTCCTTGCTGATAGTAATTATGTGCTTCAAATGGCACAAATGGATTTCAAAAGCATTAAGTTCCATTTTAGCAGTGAATTTTGATTTATAAGTTACTTAAAATATATAAAGTTGAAGGCTGTCAGAAATTATTCTGGCAGCCTTCAACTTTATTGGTAAATATACAGGGTTAATAATATTATCCGTTTTTGTTATAATGGCGATAACTGATACTTAGTATTATAGGTGTTGTCTAGTGGAAAGAAATAAAGCCCGCATAAGCAGGCTTTATTTTATAAGTAATTAGCTATAAGGATTTACACTAAATGCATTCCATCAATCACCATCTTTATCAGGAATAATAAAGAGATAACAAATACGGTAATAGATACTTTTTTTGCTTGTCCTGTGCATACTTTCAGGAAAGTATAGCTCAGGAATCCGAATACAATACCTTGAGCGATACTGTAACAGAATGGCATCATTACAATTGTAAGGAATGCAGGCAGAGACTCTGTCATGTCGTCGAAGTTAACCTTAACGATTGAAGAGATCATAAACAAACCAACAATGATAAGCGCCGGAGCTGTTGCCGAACCAGGTACCATCAGGAACAGAGGAGATAGAAATAAGGCGATGAAGAACATAAAGGCTGTGCTAACGGCTGTTAATCCGGTTCTACCGCCAGAAGCTACACCAGCACAGCTTTCTACGTATGAAGTTACAGTACTTGTCCCTAAAACAGCTCCGAATGTAGTTGCCAATGCATCAGCAAAAAGAGCTTTCTTCACTTGTGGGAAGTTTCCGTTTTCATCTATAAACCCAGCTTTTGAAGCTACACCAATCAGAGTTCCTACTGTATCGAACAGGTTGACGAACAAGAAGGTGAATACCACAACCAGCATATCGAAAGAGAATAAATGATTCCAGTCAAACTTGAAGAATATAGGTTGAATGGAAGGAGGAAGTGAGAATATCCCGTCAGCAGGAGTGTGCACTTCTCCGAAGAAGATCCCGCAAACTGTTGCTACAACAATACCTATCAATATGGAACCGTGAACGTTCTTTGCAAACAAAGCACCGGTAATGATAAGACCAATTACCGCAATCCATACGTTGTGATTAGCTAAATCGCCCATACATACAAGTGTATGAGGATTACCAACAATAATACCGGCATTCTTCAATCCGATTAAAGTGATGAAAAGCCCGATACCAACCGGAATAGCCTCTTTAAGTGTCTTTGGAATACTTTTCACAATCAATTCACGCACGTTAAAGAAAGTAAGAATTATAAATATAAGACCTTCAATGAATACTGCAGTAAGAGCCATTTGCCAGCTGTATCCCATGGTAAGCACCACGGAAAAAGCAAAGAAATTATTAAGCCCCATTCCCGGTGCCTGAGCAATAGGAAGATTTGGTAAGAAAGCCATTAAAAGCGTTCCGATAATTGTAGCTAAAGCTGTTGTGGTAAACAGGGCAGATTTGTCCATTCCTGTTGCACTAAGAATGCTTGGGTTAACAGCTAAAATGTAAGACATTGTCAGGAATGTGATTAATCCTGCAATGATTTCCTGTCTGACGTTTGTTTTGTTCTCCGTCAGTTTAAATAGTTTTTCGATCATTAGGCTTATCTTTGTTTATTTAGAAGTTCCATTTAGCGGCAATGGTTGGGAATACATATAACTTGTTTGCAGCATAATTATCTGTGCTATAATTCAATTTATAGAAGTTATTGCTGATTTCTATTTCACTACCCAATGATAACTTAGAATTAACATTATACCAGACTTGTGGTTCTGTTAATAATATAACTCTTTTGCCAGATTCATTTCCAGTTCCTGTTCGGTCTTTGTTTTCTGTCCATACATCAATGAACCCTGACAGAGTCATTTTGTTATCAAACAAAGGAATGCCCCAGGTACCAGTCCACTGAACGTCGTTGCTGGTTTTGGTAAATGCATTGTATTTGTAAGCAAGGTAAGTGCTGAAATTGGCATTTCCGCAACTAAATGGGTAAGAAGCTCCTAGCAGGTAAGCATTTGCAATGGAGAATCCAAAGCCTTGACTGTTTCCTGCACCACCATTATACTCAATATGAGGCATAATAGGGCATTTACCAATCTTAAAGTCACGGGCGATTTCCCAGTATGCAGTTCCTATATTTCCTTTGGCCTGGTTATAATCCATATCCACGAAGAAGAAAGTAGAACCCCATTTATCGGGTTTGAACATCTCAATAGTAGTTGTGAGATAGTTTCTTGAAGTCGGAATATTCTTATTTAAAGAATTTCTGAGGTCATAGTGGAACTGAATGTTCTGTGCGGTAGCAAATTGACACACTACAGTTAAGATAATCAGGAGTAATTTCTTTTGTTTCATTGTTTTTTGCTGCAAAAATAATTAAAAAAAAGACAAAATGGACTTATTCTAGCTGAAGTTTTTTTTGTGGATAACTAAATGTAGTCTTTGTTGATTGGTTATATTTTGACTTTAATTAGCTCCCCGTTATTATCTTGATTATATGTGGCTTGTGATTATAGACAGTAAAATGAGGAATTCTAAATTCTATTTTATAGAGCGCTTTTCATTACAGTGATATGGTTCAAGTTAAATAGTGAATAATCGAATTATCCTCCTTGTTTAATTCACCCACTTTTAGTGCGCGGGCAACTACGCCATTTTTTTGTTTTCTAAGGGGGTGGTATAAAATTGCCCGCGCTTAATAATCAGTGTGTTATCTCTAAAAATAAAATAGTAAGACAGAAAATAACCTGAATAAATATGGTTTTGGATTTGTAATTTGAGTTAAAAAGTGTTTCATTATTGATTATCAGTAGTAAAGTGCTGGCAAAATCATGCTCACGAGCTATTTTATAGCAGAAAAACGGCTGATCAATTCGTTTAATATAGATTTATTAACAAATAGATAGCCTCCCCCTATAAGTCAATGCAAATATGATTCTGAACCAGAGATTTATTTGTTGAGAATAGAAATAAGTCTCATTGGCCTAAAATGCGAATTAGCAAAAGCTGACTAATTACTGCTGTGAGATTAATTAGTCAGCTTGTACAAATTGGTTTTATTCATTTAGTAAACCAGATAGCAATGTATATTAAGTTGCCTGATTAAATCCAGACTTCACTCTTTATTTCTCCCTGAACAGATAGAACGATGTTTTTAATTGGAATATGCCTTGAAGCTTTTTCTCTTGCTATTTTTGCCATCTGTAGTAAACCTCCGCAGCAAGGAACCTCCATAATCAACACCGTAAGCGTGTCTATTTTTGAATCATCAATCATAACCCGCAACTTTTCAATGTATGATTCTGTATTGCTGTCCAGTTTGGGGCAGGCGATAGCCAGAATCTTACCTTTCAGAAAGCGGTCGTGAAAATTGCCGGCGGTAAAAGAAGTACAGTCGGCTGCTAATAAAACATCAGCCCCCTGGAAATATCCTGCTTGTGGATTGAGCAAGTGCAGTTGTACGGGCCATTGACGAAGCTCCGAAGCCTGAGGTGCAGTAACGCCACCTTGAGTAGGAGCAGAAAAACCGCCTTGAACTATCCCTGCAACGGAGGTAGCCTGTACGGCAGGTCTCAGTGTACGAGCCATGGAACCTGGACATCCGCTATGTGCTCCGCCCGTATGCTGTTGACCGTGTATCTGAGAAAGATCCACCTGGATATTATTTCTTCTGAGATAATCTACGCCCTGCATCAGCAAACCCTTCTCACCGTGTTCCTTTAAATGCTTTAAGTGAGCAAGAATAACCGTTTCACCTTTCGGAGAAATACGTTCCATAACAGCTTCTTCGCTGTAAGGTTCTGCTTCACGCTCTTCTAGTTCTATTGCACCTTCGGGACATTCGCCAATGCAAGCGCCTAAACCGTCGCAATAAAGCTCGCTCACCATTACCGCTTTACCATTAATAAGCTGTAAAGCCCCTTCATGACAACCTTTTACACACAATCCGCATCCGTTACACAATGCTTCGTCTATTTTAATCACAGTTCGTTTCATTCTCTTCAATATTTAGGATGATGCTGCAAAGGTATGGTAATTCTTGGCTCCCGACTTGTAACAATGGTTACAATGAGCTGCTTTTTTATATACTCAGTCTGTTTTTTATCTTAAAAACCGGAAACGAGGATATACAACGTGTATTTTATTACCGGATAAAATTAGTATAAACCTTACTTACGGGAGCTGGAGCAGGAATGGTGTCTTTAGTTTGCTCACGCATTTTAAGTAGCCATGCCATATTTCTTCCCAGAACTTCCATAATCTGTACGCCTTCGCCATCCTGTAAAGCCTCTCCCTTAGACAGTCCGTGAGTAATGTTCCAATAGTTTGATGTAGCAAGAATCATTTCCGAATAATTCAGATAATGGTTAAGACTATCGAATGTTGAAGAACCTCCGGTACGGCGTACAGCAACTACTGCAGCACCCACTTTCTGACGGAATAAATTGTCATTACTTCCCGACACAAAGAAAGCTCTATCCAGAAACGATTTCATAGTTCCCGGAATACCTGCATAATAAACAGGTGAACCAAGTATAATTCCATCGGCATCCTTCATCTTCTGAACCCATTCATTCAAAGGATCAGTTGTAATAACGCACTTTTCGTCCTTGTTTCTGGAACATCCTCCGCAGGCCATGCATCCTCTCACAGCTTTATTGCCAATGTGAATAATCTCGAACTCAATACCGTTTTCCATTAATTGCTTGCCAACACCCATCAATGCATGATAAGTATTACCCTCTTTACGGGGACTTCCGTTAATTGCTACAACTTTCATTTCTTTTCTCCTTTTAATTTTGTTTCTTTGTGGCTGCAAATTACGGATATTAATACCGATTGTACAAGTACCTACTAAAAAGTAGTATAGTAACCAAAAGGAGTGAATTATGGCAAATGATGGGCGTATAGACAAATATATTTTTAAGGGAAAGGACTATTTTTGTTCTTTAGAGTTAGTTATGGATATGATTGGTGGCAAATGGAAGCCGATTGTACTGTATCATCTCAGAGATGGAGTAATGCGTTCGGGCGAACTTCAGCGCAGCTTAAATGGAATAGCCAACAAAATGTTTACCCAAACAGTAAGAGAACTGGAACAAACCGGACTAGTGGAACGAATTGTCTATCCAACCGTTCCTCCAAAGGTGGAATACAAGCTAACTCCAATGGGAGAATCTGTTATGCCCGTTATTGAAACTCTTAACAATTGGGGCAAAGAAATCAGCGTAAAGTATAATAAGAATAAATAATTCTCAAAATGCTGAGAAATAATTGGAAGATCAATACTTTGTGCATATCTTTGTATTGCTAAATAAAGTGGTTACATCACACATCCTTCGGGGTTGACTGGATTTGACAGCGGGCAGAAATGGTATGTAAGCATGCAGTGCGTCGGTGATTTGCACTTAAATCTCAGTTATCAAAATTTTATCTGGCGAAAACAATTACGCTCTTGCTGCTTAATCGAATCACAGTAGATTAGCTTAATCTCTGCACTAGGTGCGGAGACGAGACATCACTCGGTTGCTGTTGTTCCGAAGCGTTCCGGCTCAGTGGTGCAGTTATATCGGAGATAGCTTGAGTCCTTCCTCGTGGCTCTGGTGAAACTAAAGAGGATAAGGTACTGGTTGGTGGCTTCGGTCTTGCCGTACTCGAAAAACTAGGCGAAGATAAGCATGTAGAAAGCTTATGATTTCCTCGTTTGGACGAGGGTTCGATTCCCTCCAGCTCCACTTATTAGCAATTCAAGAAATAAAATCCGCATAGACATTGTTTGTGCGGATTTTATTTTTGTATATAGCGTAAAAGAGAATAGCTTTCATTACATTTTCAGAGATATAATCCGTATTCTAATATACAAAAATCCCCCCGAACAATAAGTCTGGAGGGATTATACTATTATTCGAAACCAATCGTGGTTAGCGAATCTTTATTTTGCAATTGGATAAATCGTCTATAATAGCAAGCGATTCAACGTGAACATTCTTATCGCGAAGAATCTTTCCACCGTCCTGAAATGCTTTCTCAATAATGAACCCCATTCCGCTTAATGAAGCTCCTGCCTGATTAATCAAATCAATCATACCCAAAGATGCATTTCCGTTTGCCAGAAAATCATCAATAAAAAGCACATGATCATTGGGTGTGAGGAAATTGTTACTGATGCAAACTGTATAGTTACGGTCTTTTGTGAAAGAATGCACAGTTGTAGTAAGCATATTCTCCATTGTTTTAGGCTGTTTCTTTTTTACGAAAACAACAGGAAGCTGCATTATATAGCCCACTAAAATAGCTGGAGCAATTCCGCTTGCTTCAATGGTAACAATCTTATTAATGTTCTCGTTTTTAAAACGAGCCACAAACTCCTGAGCGATTTTATACATCAGCATGGGGTCCATCTGATGATTGATAAAACTATCTACTTTTAATATCCCGCCTTCATAGCACTTGCCGTCCTGCAGAATACGTTTTTTAAGTATATCCATATTTATTCTACTATTTCTCTTTCTTCTTTTATATCTTCTTTTCCTTCTTTAATATGAATCAATGCATTGGCAATGATGGCTGTAAGACCACCGGTTGTGATTCCCGATGAGAATATTGATTTTATAGCCTGAGGAGCATGGTTAAGAATGTCGGGCATTAGTTCCACACCTAAACCTAATGAAAGGCTCACGGCCAATACTAAAGTGGCTTTGCGATTTATCTCATGCGATGCAATGATGCGGATACCGGCAGAAGCAACGGTACCGAACATAAGCAATGTAGCTCCTCCTAATACTGGATCAGGCATCAGCGAAAAGATGATGCCAACTATAGGGAACAAGCCAAGCAATATAAGCATGCCTGCAATATAATAACCCACGTAACGACTGGCAACTCCTGTTAACTGAATAATGCCATTGTTTTGTGCGAAAATTGAGTTCGGAAATGAATTAAATACACCGGCAAGAAAAGAGTTGAAACCATCAGCTAAAACACCTCCTGAAACACGTTTCAGGTATTTTTCGCCTTCAATTGGTTCTCCGGAAATCATCGAGTTGGCAGTTACATCTCCTGTTGCTTCAATAGCGGTAATAAGATATATCAGAGCCAAAGCAAGGAAGGACGAAAAGTTGAAATCCAAACCATACTTGAAAGGCATTGGTATATTGAATGCCCAGAGGTCTGTTGTAGCCGCCTTTGCAAAGTCCACTTTACCCATGGCAAAAGCAATTCCGTAACCAATGCATAAGCCCAGAACAATGGAACTCATTCGGAGATATTTATTTTTGCAGCGGTTGAAGAATAAAACACTACCCAACACTATAGCAGCAAGTCCTACGTTCTCAATACTTCCAAATGTACCGTTACCCATTGCCGCATAACCACCGCCACAGGAAACAACGCCTACTTTTATAAGGCTGAGTCCGATGAGCAGCACTACGATTCCCGACACGAGCGGGGTAATGATGTGGCGCAGATACTTGAAACAACGGCTCACAATCATTTCAACAGGAGAAGCTGCCATACAAACACCGAAAATCAGAGGAAGACCGCCTAACTGTCCGGCCGAAATAATAGGACCGATAAAAGAAAAACTGGTTCCTTGAATACACAATAAACCAGATCCAAACGGGCCAAACTTCTTACATTGAATAAAGGTAGCTATACCAGACACAAAAAGAGCCATAGAAACCATGAAACCAGTTGTTGCCAAATCTGTTTTCAATGCTCCGCAAATAATCAGAGGAGGTGTAATTATACCCACAAATATGGCTAATAAATGCTGCAGTGCCGCAAATAATGCATCTTTGACGGGTGGACGTTCGTTAAGCCCATAAATTAAGTCCGAAGACGCGGTAGGATTGATTTTCTCTTTTGCTGTATCTGTCTGATTATCCATATTTATGATATATTGTTTGTTTCCCTGTCTATGCAGAAAGAGAAGTCTGGATGGTCTCTTTCTTCTTATATTTCGTTTGCGTCATAAAATAAGGGTGCAAAATTACAAAAAAAAATGAGCTAGGAAAGATAGGACTGCTTATTAACTGACATCCTCTATTCAATTTATATATCAATGACAATTAACAACCCGGCAATCTGTAAAATTGATTGGCCTATAAATAAAAACCATTCACCAATAATTTTCATTTATTGGTGAATAAATGGAAATTATTGGTGAATGATCTGAGAAAATTGTTTAATGGTTTTTTAAAGATGTAACCGGGTATTGGAGAACCATCACGGAACCATCACTTTTGAGAATTATTCCTCACTGAATATTCTGTAAATTCTAAGTTCTGTACGACGAATAATGTTTTATCAGTTATACGATAATCAATTCAATTCCTATTTCCTCAATAGATTTAGCTATTAAATCAGAAATGCCTGAGTCTGTGATAATAACATCAATCTGATCCAGGTTGCATATTTTGCCAAATCCGCGTTTTCCAAATTTAGAAGAATCTGCTAAAATAATAGTTCTCAAAGAGGCATCTATCATTTTTTTATTCAAATGAGCTTCCTCTATGTTTGAATTGGTGATACCATATTCAATATCAATGCCATCGACTCCTAAAAAAAGTTTGGAACAAGTAATATCTTCAAAGAACTTAATCGTTGATTCGCCTACAACTGAAAAAGAACTTTTTCTCACGACTCCCCCCAGTTGTATTATGTCAATATTGTCTATGTTATTCAATAACATAGATACTTTAAGAGAAGCAGTAACAACATTTAGATGCTTTTTAGGTTTTATTTGTTCGGCAAATGTATACACTGTTGAGCCCGAAGCAATAATTATAGAGTCATTTTCTTCTATCAGTTTGCAAGCCGCAATTGCGATTCTTTCTTTCTCTTCTTTTTTCATTTTTTCTTTTACGTGCACATCTATATCAGATGCTAACGGATTGCCAGGGCTAGCGCTGCCATGTGTGCGAAAAAGTAATTTTTTCTCTTCGAGGAATTTTAAATCTTTGCGAATAGTAACTGCTGTTACATCTAAGTCTTTTGCTATGTCTACGACTTTAACAAAACCATTTTTATTTAATGATTCTAAAATGTACTTATGTCTTTCGGCTATACTAAGCATTTGATATGAATTTTAATTGTGTTGCAAATATACGCTATTCTTTTTTATTGTGTTTATATATTATGTATATTTATTGTGTCTAAAAAGTAAATAGTTTGTTAAACGAAAGATTATCAACTTTCGTTATTGATATACATATACTATATGTAGAGGTTTCTGCGATATATACCGTTTTTATCTAGGTGAAGTATGATTATTATAAGGTAAATTACCTTTTAATCTCCCTTTTTTTTACGCATATTCTTCTTGCATGCTTTTCTTTTTGTTTCTTTTCGATTCGACGATTTTATTAAGATTAGTGTTATTTGTTTATATTTGCTAATTCAATAGTTGGTATGTACTATTCACTATACAATGATTAGCTCAATTTCTGTTTCTTCGACAAGCTTTATCATTGACTCTGATATTCCTGAATCGGTGATAATCACGTCAATTTGGTCGAGAGTGCAAACCTTTCCAAATCCTCTTCTTCCAAATTTAGAAGAATCTGCTAAAATAATAGTTCTTAGAGATGTATTTATCATCATTTTGTTTATTCGTGCTTCTCTTATATCTGAATTTGTTATACCATAATTAATATCGATTCCATCCACTCCTAAAAAAAGTTTTGAACAAGTGATATCTTTAAAAAAATCGATAGTTGGATTGCTTATGACGGATAATGAACTCTTTCTTACAATGCCGCCAAGTTGAATAATATCAATATTATTGATGTTATTCAGTAACATAGATATTTTAAGGGATGCTGTAACAATATTCAAATGATTTATGGGCTTTATTTGTTCTGCGAGTGTATATACCGTTGATCCTGAAGCCATCATTATTGAGTCATTCTCTTCTATTAGTTTGCAGGCGGCAATTGCAATTCTTGTCTTTTCTTCCTTTTTTATTTTTTCTTTTAGGTGCACATCTATGTCGGATGTTAATGGAGCGCTTGAACTGGCACTGCCATTTGTACGAGATAATAATTTTTTTTCTTCTAACGATTTTAAATCTTTGCGAATGGTTACTGAGGTTACATTTAGGTCGTTTGCTATATTCGAAACTTTGATAAAACCATTCTTATTTAATGATTCTAAGATATACTTGTGTCTTTCAGCTATACTATGCATGTTCTGTTTATTTGAGATTATACTGCAAATATATATTGTTTTTCTTGTGTTCTATATTCTTTTATTTAATTATTTATAGAAATTGTGCTTAAAAAGAAACTATTTATATCTTAAACGAAAGTGTGGCTGCTCTTTTATTCGTATTTATTGTGCAAATAGCACGCTTATAGTGCATTTAAACTATCTTTTTCTTTTGATTTTGCTCATTTTATTTAATGTATATATAGAACGAAAGCATTTTTTTGAAATAAAATATAAAATAATTGCATTTTAGCTTGCATTGTATTCCTGTATAGCATATATTTGCCTGAAAATAGAAAGGATAAATATCTTAATCGAAACATTTAAATATCTAAAATGAAACGAAATGAATTATTTAGCAAGATATCAGGGCACAATGCTGTTTGTGATATTTTAATAATTGGAGGTGGTGCTACAGGGTTAGGAACGGCTGTTGATGCTGCTTCACGGGGTTTTAAGGTGGTGTTGCTTGAACAAAATGATTTTGCAAAAGCTACATCAAGTCGTAGTACAAAGCTTGTTCATGGAGGAGTCCGATATTTAGCACAAGGAGATGTTCAAATGGTGGTTGGCGCATTACGTGAACGTGGCCTTATGCGAAAGAATGCTCCTCATCTTGTTAAAGATATGCGTTTCATAATTGGAAATTATCGTTGGTGGGAACAGCCTTTTTATGCGATTGGTTTAACGGCATACGATCTTCTGGCTGGTCGTTTAGGATTAGGCCGCTCGTTACCTCTTTTAAAGAAAACGGTAATGAAGGAAATTCCAGGACTAAAGCAAGCTGGTTTAAGAGGTGGAGTAGTATATCATGATGGACAATTTGATGATGCAAGAATGGCTATCACTCTTGCACAGACTGCTGTTGATCATGGTGCTGTATGCCTTAATTATGTAAAAGCTGAAAAGCTATTGAAAGACGGAAAAGGCAAATTGATTGGAGTAAACGCTGTAGATCAGTTAACAGGAGAAAAATATGTTTTTAAAACAAAAGTTATAATTAATGCTACCGGAGTTTTTGTTGACGAAATAATGAAAATGGATGCTCCTGAAAATAAGAAGAAAGTGCGCCCAAGTCAGGGAGTACACTTGGTTGTTGATAGTAAATTCTTAGGGGGTAATTCTGCATTAATGATACCAAAAACAAAAGATGGACGTGTGTTGTTTGGTGTGCCATGGCACGATAAAGTTGTTCTCGGAACAACTGATACACCTTTAAATAACTCTGCATTAGAACCGCGTGCATTGGAAGATGAAGTAGACTTTATTTTAGATCAGGCAGGACAATATCTTGGACAAAAAATTTCTCGTAGTGATGTTCTTTCTGTTTTTGCCGGATTACGTCCTTTGGCTGCGCCAACACATAGTGATTGCAAGAAAACAAAAGAAATTTCAAGAAACCATAAAATATATATATCCAAATCGGGTTTACTAACTATAACAGGAGGTAAGTGGACTACTTATCGCGAAATGGCAGAAGATATTGTAAATCGGTCAATAGAAGTTGCCAGACTCGAAAATAAGCCTTGTGTAACCAGACATCTAAAGGTACATGGGTATGCAGAAAATGTAGATACAAATAAGTGGGATTATGTTTATGGAAGTGATTGTGTAAAACTTAACTCTTTGATAAAAGAAAATAGTGCCAATGCTGAATTGCTTCATAAAAATTATACATTTAATGCAGCTCATGTTGTTTGGGCAGTAAGAGAAGAAATGGCTCAATCAGTGGAAGATGTGTTAGCAAGACGTGCCAGATTGCTTTTTCTGGATGCACGTGCGGCAATTGAAGCTGCTCCGAAAGTAGCTGCTATTATGTCAAAAGAGATGAATAAGGACAAAGATTGGGAAAAACTCCAGGTAAAAAGCTTTACCCAATTAGCAAATAATTATATTCTGCATTAAATTGTGCAGAATTTGGTTCTGCCTTTTAGTGATATAAATATGATGTTTAATGTTTTATTCAGTGAATTTAAATTTTTATTATGGCAAAGAATATAGCAGAAGTCAGAGTGGTGGTTTGGAGAATTTGTGTAGTTATGCTTATTTTAGTAAACTTCTTCGTAACTAGTCAGAATACACTAGCTCAATCCTCAAAGATTCACTCTCTGAATATAAAAAAAAATAAGGATGTTCATGACTATTTTAAATACAAAGGAGATTCTTCTATTTTAGTTAGCGGACATCGTGGCGGACGGGAAAAAGGTTTTTCAGAAAACAGTTTAGCTGGATTTGGTAATGTAATGAAACAGATGCCTGCTTTCTTTGAGATAGATCCCAGGCTTACTAAAGATAGTGTAATTGTTCTGATGCACGATCCTACTTTAGAAAGAACTACAACGGGAAAGGGTAGGGTTTGTGATTATACCTGGACCGAACTTAAATCTATTCGATTGAAAGATAGTGAGGGAAATGTAACGTCATATTCTATTCCAACACTCAAAGAGGTAATAAAATGGAGTAAAGGGAAGACGGTTATTAATTTGGATAAAAAAGATGTTCCAATGAAAATGATTGCTGCACTGATCAAAAAATATCATGCAGAAAATTATGTAATGCTCACAGTTCATAATGGATCTCAGGCAAGATTTTATTACGATCGTTTCCCTAATGTTATGTTTTCTGCATTTACCCGTACAATGAAGGAATATGAAGATATTGCTTCTTCTAATGTGCCTTGGCGAAATTTTATCGCGTATATAGGTCCAACGATTAATTCTGAGAATGAAAATATAGTTAAGCTATTGCATGCTAAAGGGGTAAGGTGTATGGTCTCATTTGCTCCAACTCATGATAAATTGAAAATGTATGAAGAGCGGCAAAAGGCTTATAAAGAAGAAATAAATAAACGACCAGATATTATTGAATCTGATATACCTACAGAAATATGGACAGCTATGCAATCTCGATAGAACCTAACCCTTCAATTGTAAGGGATTTGTATTCGGTAGTAAAAAACAGTGTAACGCCTAATTATAATAAAGAAATGTCTAGAATAGAGAAAGCCTTAAAAGCGGCGAGTGATACCCGTGCACTTTATATTGGATCTGGAATTTTAAGTAAAACTTCCAGCCTTTTTAAAGAACAATTTCCAGGAAAGAAAGCTGTAATCATAGCTGATACAACAACCTTTGAGATTGCAGGAAAGAATGTGTTCAATGCTTTAGAATCCGCTGGGATTGAACAAGAAGAACCGTACATTTTTACAGATCCAGATCTTTATGCAGAATATTCGTATGTAGATCAATTGGTTGCTTCATTAAAGAAACATGATGCAATTCCTGTTGCTGTTGGCTCAGGGACAATTAATGATTTAACAAAATTATCATCTCATCTTACTGGCAGACGGTATATGTGTGTGGCTACAGCAGCCTCAATGGATGGATATACTGCTTTTGGAGCCTCTATTACTGCTAATGGTGCAAAACAAACATTTAATTGTCCGGCTCCTCAGGCGTGTCTTGCAGATATAGATATTATAAAAAATGCTCCTGAAAAGATGACAGCCTCCGGCTATGCTGATTTGTTTGCTAAAGTGACAGCTGGTGCAGATTGGATTCTGGCAGACTGGATGGGTGTTGAACCTATAGATGATACAGCATGGAGTATTGTACAGGATGGTTTGCATGATGCATTGTCTGATCCTATAGCCATTCATTCAGGAAATCCCGAGGCAATTAATGCTTTAATTGAGGGACTGATGTTAGGTGGGTTTGCAATGCAATGGGCTAAAACCAGTCGTCCTGCTTCTGGGGCAGAACATCAATTTAGCCATTTATGGAATATGGAACATCACTTAAACAATGGTGAACATATATCGCATGGTTTTCAGGTTAGTATTGGCATGCTGGCAATTACTGCATTCTATGAACAAGTTTTAAAAACTCCTATGAGTGAGCTTGATGTTGAGGATTGTTGCAAGAACTGGCCATTACCCGATGAGTCTGATAAACAGGCTCTTAAAATGTTTGAAGGAACCGATTTTCCAAATATTGGTTTACAAGAAACAAAAGCCAAATACATATCCCGTGATGAACTTAAGGTTCAACTAACTCAGTTTAAAGAATATTGGCAGGAGATACAGGCTCGGCTATTGGAACAAATTATTCCCTATGTTGAGGTTAAAGAAAGACTAAAACAGGTTGGTGCTCCTACTGAACCTGAAGAAATAGGCATTTCTCGCGCCCGGTTACGTGAAACATTTGTTCGTTCCCAATTTATTCGCCGTCGTTTTACTGTACTTGATCTGGCTGTAAGGACTGGATATATGGACAAATGGTTAAATGGATTATTTGGTAAAGGTGGTATTTGGGAAATAGATGATGAAAAATAAGAAAAGGACTTGTTTGTTTATGAAAATAAAACACGATGAATAGTAATATAAAAAGTGCATATATGTCAATGGCCCCAGATGTAGCCAAGAAATTTAAATATTGGCAAACACGGACAATTATAGTCAGCATGATAGGGTATGCTATGTTCTATTTTGTACGAAAGAATCTGAGTATAGCAATGCCTGCAATGCAGGCTGATCTGGGTATAACAAAAACAGAATTAGGACTTTTTCTGACCCTTCATGGGTTAATTTACGGAATATCAAAATTTATCAATGGATTTATTGGTGATAGAGTAAATGCACGCTTTTTCATGATTACCGGTTTAGTTCTCTCTTCGGCATGTAACCTGATTTTTGGTTTTAGTTCTGCAGTACTTGTTTTTGGAATTGTCTGGATGGTTAATGGGTGGTTTCAAGGAATGGGATTTCCACCTTGTGCTCGCTTACTTACACATTGGGTGCCTCCTAAAGAGTTGGCAACGAAGATGTCTATATGGAACACATCACATTCCATTGGAGCTGGGCTTGTAGTGATAATTTGTGGTTATGTTGTATCCTGGGGGTGGAGATGGTGTTTCTTTTTTCCTTCTGCCATAGCACTAGGTGGAGCAGTTGCGCTTTGGTTTGGTTTACGTGATATTCCCGCTTCTGTAGGATTACCTGAGATATGTCCGGAAGGAGTCTCACAAGAAGAAGCAGAACACAAGGATACATCAGAGGAGTTTAAGCAATTTGTTCGCAAAAAGGTGTTTTTGAATCCATATATCTGGATTATAGGTGTTGCTAATTTCTTTGTATATACGATACGTTATGCTGTTTTGGATTGGGGACCAACATTATTAAGTGAATGGAAAGGCTTTTCTGTACACAATGCAGGATGGATGGTTGCAGGTTTTGAAATATCAGGCATTCTTGGAATGTTGTCTGCGGGATGGGTTACTGATAAATTTTTTGGAGGAAGGGGCCCACGAGTATGTGTAATCTGTATGGCTTTAGCAACAGTATTTATCTTTTTGTTTTGGCAATTATCTTCACCGCCTATGTGGTTAGCATCACTAGTACTAATGGCAGCAGGCTTTTTTATCTACGGACCTCAGGCTCTGGTGGGAATTTCAGCATCTAACCTGGCCACGAAACGGGCAGCGGCTACTGCTACAGGATTTACAGGCTTATTTGGGTATGCAAGTACACTTGTCTCTGGTTGGGGATTAGGATATCTTGTCGACAATTTTGGGTGGAGTTGTGCTATTCGAGCCCTTATAGGAGTTGGCTTTATTGGTACAATTATATTCCTAATGGCATGGAAAGCTAAAGCTGATGGTTACAATGATTAAAATAAATAATAGTAAGTAATTATGAATCAGTATAGATATATAAATCAAATGGGTATAAATTCTATTTCAGAATTGGAAACTCATTTACTAGAAATTAAGCATATTGCTTTAGATATGGATGGAACAATATATAATGGAAATACTCTGTTCCAATTTACATTGCCATTCCTTGCTAAAATGAAAGAATTAGGAATTAGGTATTCTTTTTTGACGAATAATCCAACAAAGAGTATTGATAGCTATCTGGAGCATTTAGCTAATATGGGAATTCTAGCTACACGTGAAGAAATGTATTCATCCGCGCAAGCTACAATTGACTATCTTAAAAAGAACTTTCCTGAGATAAAACGTCTATTTATATTGGGAACTCCAAGTATGATAAGTGAATTTGAAAAAGCTGGATTCATATCAACAAATGATGATCCCGATGATATCCCACAAGCGGTTATTGTTAGTTTTGATACGTCTCTTACATATTCCCGTCTTTGTAGAGCTGCGTGGTGGGTGAAACAACAGCTGCCATATATAGCAACAAATCCAGACAAGGTTTGTCCAACAGATATGCCTGTGACATTAGTGGATTGTGGCTCAATTTGTTCAAGTCTGGAACAGGCAACAGGTCGTACACCGGATATTGTAATAGGGAAACCAGACCCACGAATGTTGGAAGGCATTCAGCAACGTTATCAGCTTCAGCCTTCACAGATTGCAATAATAGGGGATCGTATTTACACAGATTTACAAATGGCATACAATGCCAAAGCCTTGGGTGTACTGGTATTGACAGGAGAGACAAGTATAAAAGTTGCAGAGCAATCTGTTCCTCGGCCTGATATTATAGTTGATAATCTAGGCGACTTTGGAGAGATGCTTTATAAACTTTATAGTGATAGACTGGTGCAAAAATAACTTGGAATAACAAATCCTCAATTTTAAACTGAATTTTTATAATTATAGATGGATCTAGCATATATTTTATTTGCCAGTGAACTGTAAAAAGGTCTATACATAACAATATTAATCAAGACATTTTTATGTTTATAAATTAAGATTCATTCTTGAACTAATAATTATCAAATCGAAGTATTATGAAAAGCATAACATATCATTTAACAGAAAGTGCAGCTTCCTTTAAACATTTGTCGTGGGGATATCTAGGTATACTGATTTTTATGATGGGCGATGGAATTGAAGCAGGTTGGCTTAGTCCTTATCTTATTGACAGAGGATTAAATATTCAGGAATCAGCACTTTTGTTTTCTATCTATGGCGTTACTATCGCAATATCTTCCTGGCTTTCGGGAGTTTTAACAGAAACTTATGGCGCAAAAAGAACGATGTTTGCCGGTGTAATTCTTTATTTGCTTGGATCATCTGGATTTGTTGGATTAGGAGTTCCCAATCTGAATTATTCTGTTATGTTGGTAACATATGCCCTTCGAGGTTTTGGCTACCCCTTGTTTGCTTATTCATTTTTAGTGTGGATTACTTATTGCACCCCAAAAGAAAAATTAGGAGGGGCTGTAGGACTGTTCTGGTTTGTTTTTACAGGAGGATTAAATGTTTTAGGTGCTTATTATTCAAGTTGGGCAATAGTACATTTCGGAAATATTGGAACTCTATGGACTTCATTATTCTGGAGTTCATTAGGTGCTTTATTTGCCTTAGGCATGAATTCTTATAAAAAAGGACCAGAGAAAAAATCTTCTGCGAATGCTAAAGAACTGATAAAGGGAATAACTATAATGAGAGATGAGCCCAAAGTGTTACTTGGTGGAATTGTCCGTATTATAAATACTACAGCCCAGTTTGCTTTCCCTGTATTCTTGCCCATGTATATGTTTGAACATGGATTTAGTATGACAGAATGGCTAAAAATATGGGGTACAATCTTTACTGGTAATATAATCTCTAATCTTATTTTTGGATTTATTGGTGATCGAATTGGATGGAAAAATACCATTATATGGTTTGGAGGTGTTGGGTGTTGCATTAGTACACTTTTATTTTACTATGCTCCTCAGTTATTTAATGGGAATTTAGGAGTTGTGATGTGTGCAGGTGTTTTATGGGGCTGTTTGCTGGCTGGGTATGTCCCTTTATCAGCCTTAGTACCTTCTCTTGTTAAGAATGATAAAGGTGCTGCAATGGCTGTGCTTAATTTGGGAGCTGGGCTACCTGTCTTTATTGGACCACTTATAGTCGGAATCTCATATAGTTTTATTGGAAGTGAAGGAGTTATCTGGATTTTGGCCGGGTTATATTTATTAAGTGCATTTCTTACGAGCTTTATTACTCTTCCTGCTAATCAGGGAACGTCAAATTAGTATTGTCTATAAAGTGCTAATAAAAATAGATTTGCTTATAGATGCTACCTTAATATTTACGTATCTAAAAATTATAAATGTCATTTTTTACCTTAAATATATTGACTTGTTTTTTATGAATAAGCCAATTTATGAGTCTCTTTTGTATTGTTAATGTTTAATTATAATGAGTATGAAAAATCACAAAAATTATTTTCAATTAATGCATGTAATGCTTTATTTGTTATTCTTTTTGATTCCGGAGACTTTTGCTGGAACAAATAGCATGAATAATAAAATAAAGTTAAATTCAATGGGAAGTGGTACGGATAATGAATCTACAACACAACAGAAAACAAAAAAAGTAACAGGTATTATTAAGGATGAGAAAGGTGATCCTATTATTGGAGCTAATGTACTTGAGAAAGGTACAACAAACGGGACCATAACTAATCTCGATGGCTTCTTCTCATTAAGTATAAAAGAAGATGCAACACTGCATGTTACATTTATTGGATTTAGTGAGCAAGATGTAATTGTTGGTAAGAAAAATAATCTAACTATTCAACTTAAGGAAAATGCAAAAGCATTGGATGAGGTTGTTGTGATTGGTTATGGCGTACAGAAAAAACGTGATATTGTAGGTGCTATAGAGCAAGTGTCAGGTAAGGTCTTGGAAAATAGATCTAATCCGAATATTGTTCGCTCCATGCAAGGTGAAATTCCTGGACTGACCATTACAATGTCTGATGGCAAACCTTCTCGAAGTGCTGCTATTCATATTCGTAGTGCAGTCAATTCTATTGGTGCCGGAGGATCTGCATTGGTTTTAATTGACGGTGTAGAAGGAGATCTTACCACTGTCAATTCTGAAGACATAGCAAGTATATCTGTATTAAAAGACGCTTCTTCCACAGCTGTTTATGGGGCAAGAGGATCTTTTGGGGTGGTATTGGTCACTACTAAAGCTGCTGTTGCTGGCAAACCAAAAATACAGTACAGTGCTAATGTCTCTTTAATGAAACGTACAGTAGAACCTGAGGTTGTAACAAATGGACTACAATGGACAAATTCTTTTTATAACTCTTATTACAACTACAAAGGGCAGGCTCCAAGTACGATTAATAATGTGTTTAATAAATATATAGTAACCTGGAACGATTGGTATGATGAACTTGCAAAAAGGGATGCAGATCCGACACTAGAAAAGGCCCGTGTAAATGCTAAAGGGTATTATGATTATTTTGGCAACACAGACTGGCATGACATCATTTATAAGGATAATACATTTGCTACTCAGCACAATGTTAGCATTTCAGGAGGTAGTGATATTGCAACTTACATGGTGTCCGGAGCATTCTATAAATACGATGGTATTTATAATAAAGGAAATGAAAACTTTAAAAGATATAATCTCCGTGCTAAAGGAACTGTTAAGCTTAAACCATGGTTAAAACTGGAAAATAATATGGATTTTTTCAGAAGAAAATATCATGAGCCTATTGTTATGTATTCTAATAGTACGACTGATATGTCTCAAATATTTCCTATTCAACGTCAGCTTGAGCAACAAGCTTTCCCTATGGCTCTTGAGAAAAATATCGATGGAACATGGACTGAGGCTTCAGTTTATACAGGTTGGGCTGGCTTTGCAGAAGGTACATCTTACCAGGAAAATAATAAATTAGATTTGAGAAATACAACCACACTTACAGCTGATATTCTTAAAGATGTGTTAGTTGCAAAAGCAGACTTTACCTATTTTTATAATCAGTCAGAACGAGATCAGATTGGTAATTTGTATACCGGCTATGTTAGTCCTACCGTATCAGTTCAACATCAGTCTTTTAGTTATCTGGAGAAGCGTACTTATAATAATGAATATCTGGCAGCAAATGCAACCTTGACATATACACCGAAATTAGGAGAAAACCATTCACTGAAAGTTCTTGGAGGATGGAATATTGAAGATAAAATCTATAAATCTATACTTGTTAATCGCCAAGGATTACTGCTTCCTGATAAACCAAACTTTTCATTGGTAGATGGTGATAATTATTCAATTAAAGATAATGGCAGTTATTCCTGGGGATTTGTTGGAACATTCTTCCGAACAAACTATTCTTATAAAGGAAAGTACTTACTTGAGGCTAGTGGACGATATGACGGAACATCAAAGTTTCCAACTAATCAACAATGGGGATTCTTTCCTTCAGCATCTGCTGGATGGAGAATATCTGAAGAACCATTCATGAAGTCAGCTAAAGAAAGCTGGTTAGACAATCTTAAAATACGTGCATCTGCTGGTACTTCCGGTAATGGATTAGTAGATCCTTATCAATATTTGTCTACTATGAGTGTTTCAAAATCTACAGTTTTAATTAATGGACAGTACAGCCCTTATACAACAGCTCCAACCCCGAATCCTTCAAGTCTTACATGGGAGAAGGCAACTACATATGATGCTGGTATTGATATAGATTTGTTTCAAGGACGTTTAAATTCTGTATTTGATTATTACAAACGTTATACTACTAATATGTATGTTGCTGGCGAAGAACTTCCGGCTGTATATGGAAATAGTGCTCCTTATGGGAACTATGCAAATATGAGAACTGATGGTTGGGAATTTAGCATTGGATGGCGTGATCGTTTTAAAGTAGCAGGAAAGGACTTTAATTATAATGTGAAGCTTATGTTATGGGATAATGAGACTTATGTAACTAAATACACCTCTACGACTAATACACTTCCTACAATATACTCAACAAACTATTACGAGGGCATGAAGATTGGCGAAATCTGGGGCTATCGGGTTGCTGGTTTCTTCCAGAACAAAGAAGATGTTGCTAATTCCCCTTCTCAGAAGCAGTTTACAAACTATAATGGTGCTGGGAATGTATGGGAAGCGGGTGATATCAAATTTAAGAATTTGAATAATGATAATGTAATAACGAATGGCAGTAATACCTTGGCGGATCACGGAGACCTTGACATTATAGGAAATACCTCGCCACGTTACTGCTATGGAATTAATCTGGGTGCAAACTGGAATGGCATTGGCATTTCAATGTTCTGGCAGGGTGTTGGAAAGAGAGACTGGTATCCTGCAAAAGAATCTTCCTATTTCTGGGGACAGTATGGACGTCCTTACGGATTTGCACTTCCATGGCATAATGAAGCAAATCAGGCAAATGTCGATGCCGATGGGAATATAGTAAATGGGAATGCTTATTGGCCTCGTTTCCGTAGTTACATTGCACAAGTTGCTGGTGGCGCTTTGTCAAACGCAAATGATAAATATCTTCAGGATGCATCTTATCTTCGTTTAAAGACTCTGACAATAGATTATGCATTCCCGATGCGGATTGTTCATAAAATTGGAATTCAGGATCTTAAAGTATATGTAACGGGTGAAAATCTTCTTACATTTACACCAATGCATAAATGGGCAAAGAACTTTGACCCTGAGGTAATTGAAGCTGGAGACTCTGATTATTACAATGATAAAGGTGGTGCCGGAGATGGCTATAGCTATCCTATGATGAAAAGTTTTACGTTTGGTATCAATATTACGTTTTAACAATAAAGAGCAATAGATTATGAAAAAGATAATATTAGGAATATTTATATTAAGTATGGGGCTCACTTCTTGCGATGAATTCCTGACGCGTGATCCCTACAATACGATTGGTTCTGATGAGTTTTTTAAATCCGAAAACGACTTGAAAATATATACCAATGGGTTACTTCAATATATGATGCCCGATGCAGCAGATTTAACATACACTGGTGGTGATTGTGCAGACTACCTGGCCGTTAGCTCTGTTCAGTCATTTCTTCAGGATGGTTGGGATTATACAAAGCAATCAGGGTGGAGTTCCTCTGACTGGAAAAATCTTTATCGGATAAATTATTTCTTGGCAAATATGCATAAGGCATCATCTAAAGTGGGTCAATCCACCCTTAATCATTATGAAGGAATAGGACGTTTCTGGAGAGCTTGGTTTTATTTTGATAAAGTAAAAGACTTTGGCGATGTTCCATGGTATAATACTCCTATTGAGGATAATGATAGCATAATGCTTTATAAAGCACGCGATAGTAGGGAATGTGTAATGGATAGTGTACTGAAAGATATTAACTATGCTGTTAGTAACTGTTCTACAAATGCTGTATATACTAACACAACGTTAATAAATCGTTATGTAGCATTGGCATTAAAAGCAAGGATTTGTTTATTTGAAGGAACTTATAGGAAATGCCATACGACTAATCCTTCTACAGGAAAAGCATGGTCAGACACAGGTGCCAGTACTCGCTTCTTAAATGAAGCTATATCAGCTTGCGAAGAATTAATGAATTCTGGAAAGTTTAGTTTAGTATCTACCTCTGCAGATGTGAAAACTCAGTACAGGAGTTTGTTTACACAACAAAAAGTGAATTATAAAGAAGTAATATTTGCTCGTGAGTATCAGGCAGATGTTGCCATGCATGATGCTACTCTTCGTTTTAATTCTGCGGGAAATAACACAAACAGATGGTCTCCAACAAATGAGTTTGTAAATACTTATCTATGTCTGGATGGAAGTCGTTTTACAGATAAGGCTAATTATGATACAATTCAGTATATAAATGAAGTTAAAAACAGAGATTATCGTTTAATGCAGTCAATGATAACTCCAGGATTTATAAAGAAAGTAGGGGGCGTTGCTACATTGTGGAAATCAAATTGGAATATAACTTATACTGGTTTCCAGATAATTAAATATAATATTGACGATGATAGCTATGAATCGACTGGTAATAGTTATAATTCGATCCCAGTTTTCCGTTATGCAGAAATTTTGCTAGATTATGCAGAAGCAAAATATGAATTAGGTGCATTTGATGAAGCTATATGGAATAAAACTATTAAGTTGTTACGCGAAAGAGCTGGAGTTGTGGGAACAGCCCCTACAACAGCTGACCAGTACCTGATTACTTATTATAACAATAAAATCACAGATAAATGGCTCCTTGAAATTAGGCGTGAAAGAGCTATTGAGTTATTTATGGAAGGTAGTTTGAGATATGACGATCTTATGCGCTGGGCTCAGGGAGATCTTCTTACCAAAAGCTGGTCAAGCATATATATACCCCAGAAAAATGTGGGATATGATATAAATGGAGATGGCAAAGCCGATCTTATGGTTGTAGATAAAGCTCCTAGCACTACGGATAAGAATATTTATTATGTCAACCTAAGTAAAACTACCTATTTTACTTATGCTAACGGAATGTTGCAGAAGAAGAATGAAACTGTATGGACTGAAAATAGGTACTTACATCCAGTCCCTCAGACTGCAATTGTAAAGAATCCTAATCTTACTCAAAATTATGGATGGTAAAAATAATTAGTAACAGAAGAATGAATATGAAAGAATATAGTTTGTATAAAAGTTTATTATGCCTGTTTATTGGCATATTTGTTATAACTGCATGCTCTGATAAAGATGATCCTTTTGTTTTGAGAAGTACTGATGCAATGGAATTCTCTTATGCTGAATCAACACAGAAGTTTACTGTCTGTACAGATGGAGAGTGGAGCATAACAACAGATGATAGTTGGTACACATTGAGTGCTGTATCTGGTAAAGGTGATGGCACAACAAGAGAAGTTGTGAATATCAGTGTTAAAAGAAATAAAGGAGCTGTCCGTAAAGGCGAGTTCGTACTTCATGCAGCAGGGAAAGATCTCAACGTTGCTTTAAGTCAGGAAGAAGGTAAGCCTCTAACGCTGAAAACTCCTTCTCTCTCAAGTACTCTTAAAGCAGGTCAGAAGATAGAAAATGCTACTATCAATATTCCTTATACCTATGGATATGTTGGTCAGAAGGTAGTATTTACGACAAGCATTTCAGGTCCTGGTGCTAGCGGTATTTCTGTTAATAGCTTCACTGCTGAACTTGATGCTGCTGAGGGAACTATTAAGATGCCAATAACTGGTACTCCTCTGGTTTCAGGTAGTGTTTCATTTACTGTTACTACGGATGATGAAGCAGTTGCAACTGTTACAACCGCAGCAACAGTAATGAGTGAAACATATTTTGAACAACATTTTGGTCTTATGCTATGGGGCGGAGATTGTGTAGCTAATTTGGCTGGTATAAAAGGTAGCTTTATTGCCGGAAGTGATGGTAATGTTATAGATGAGACAAAAGCTGCAAGTGCATGTACTGCTGGAACTGACGGATCAGGAGATTTGGCAAGTTCTATGGCTACTTCGTATAGAGAATTAAGAGGATTTTCCGGATGGAGCGGGAAACGAGTATATGAACGACCTGGATTTATTAAGATAGGAACGGCAACTAGTACGGATGGGCAATTAATTTCACCGCCATTGAGTAATATCCCTTTAGATAAGGTAAATTTGAATGTTTCTTTCAAAGTAAGCCAATATTTCGAAGATGCAGGTGGAACATTGTATATAAAAGTTCTGAATGGAGGAACAAGCTCGATCAGTGAATATAAAATGAAACCAGGTACCGATAGAGTATGGGAAAGTGTTGAATTTAAGATAACTGATGCAACTCCTGCTAGTCAGATTGTTTTTAGTGCTCCGGCTATTGCTAAACAACGTTTCTGCATTGACGATATTGTAGTATCTAGGGCAAATTGATAATTTAATAAAGATAAGTCTTATGCAATTTTTGTATGAGACTTATCTTTATTAAATTAGTCGTTGATTTCTTTTTTATAAAAAATAGAAGTATTATGAAAATTTTTTTTTTAGAAAAAAATAGAAGATGTGTCACCTCCTATTTGAGCTTTCTTTTAGTTTTATGTGTTTCGTTGTTGAGTGTAGTTGCATTATATAGTTGCGGAAGCAGCGATTCTGCTCCTTCAGACAATACGACAATAGTGATAACACCTAAATCAGGTATGGATTTATACGGATTTATCGGCGATACAGAAGGAAAGCCTATAGAAGGAGTTGTTGTAACTGATGGATTTACCTGCACTCAGACAGACAATAAAGGTATATACCAGATGAAGAAAAATAATAAAACCACTTTTGTGTATTATACAGCTCCAGCTGATTATAAAGCTAGTGCTGCCACTTTTTATCAGAAGATATCAACAAGTAAGGAAAGATATGATTTTAAGCTGAATAAATTATCTGGTTCCGAAACAAATTTTAATCTTATCTGCATTGGAGATCCTCAGGTTACAAGCAATAGTGAAGTAACTCGTTTTAAAGATGAAACTATGTCAGATATAAAAAAGTTTGTAGACGCTAGTTCAAAACCGGTTTATGGTTTGTGCATGGGAGACATGGTTGGTGACAAGCCTGATTTACAAACCCAAATGAAGACAATTGTTTCATCAACCAGTATGCCCGTTTTTACAACTATAGGGAATCATGATAAAGTTGCAGGAACTGCAACTAGTGAACCACGAAATAGTAATGTATTTTGTTCAACCTTTGGACCTTTAAATTATTCATTTAACAGGGGAGAGGTCCATTTTGTATGTCTGGATGATGTTTCGTATTCTAATTCAACTACATATACAGGAGGATTCACTAGTGATCAGGTTGAATGGTTGAAACAGGATTTGAGTTATGTTTCTAAATCAAAAATGGTAATATTATACTATCATATACCATTACGTAATACGACTAGTATTGTAAACCGCAATAATATATTGGAATTACTCAAAGGATTCTCAGAGGTGCATTTGATGTGCGGGCATACACATTATAGTGAAAATTGCACTGTTACCACTCCCATATCGACTTATGAGCATATTCATGCTGCTGCATGTGGGGCATGGTGGCATTCTGTAATAAATGGAGATGGAACTCCGAATGGGTATGCTGTATATGAAGTAAGCGGAAATAAAATCACTAATTGGTATTACAAAGGTGTTAATTTCGATAAGAGTTTTCAGATCAGATTACATAAAGGGAATTCAAGCTTTGGAGGAACATATGGTTATTTTACATATGGGCAAAAAGAAAATACCATAATTGCTAATATCTGGAATGCAGATGATAACTGGACGGTGAATGTATATGAAGATGGCGTAAACAAAGGATATATGACAAAAACCACTTCTATAGACACCGATGCATGGTCTCAAGGATATCACATAGGAGTTGTGGGACGTGATCTGGATAATTACAGTCAGCCTGCAAAACATTTATACATATACCAGATGTCTAATCCGAGCGCAATAATAAAAGTTGAAGCAATAGACAGATTCGGAAATAAGTATGTACAAGATCAGATTATTAATGATCTGACTACAGCTGGGGCATATTAATATATTTAATATTACAAAAGCAGTTGCTCCTCATGGTGTTATATTGGTGAAGGTTTATCAAGGTAATACTCGTGAACGGGAAATAAATGAACCCAAAAGAATAAATTAAAAAATTGTATAATTAAAAAGATCACTTTTAGATTATTGTTAAACTCGATAAATTATGAAATCGTTACAGAAATTTATAGCCACAGTATTTCTGTTTGCTGTAGTTGCAACAGTAAATGCTCGTCAGACCAGCTCTCAAACGCCTACTCCTGCATGGTTAAAGACTGCTGTATTCTATCAAATATATCCTCAAAGCTTCAAGGATACAAACAATGATGGAATAGGAGACCTTCAAGGAATCATAGATAAATTAGATTATATAAATTGGCTTGGCTGTAATACAATATGGATAAATCCATGTTTTGAATCAGCTTATAAAGACGCTGGATATGATGTGATAGATTATTATAAAGTGGGTAAACGTTATGGAACAAACGAAGATATGAAAAGACTTTTTGATAAAGCACACAAACGCCATATCAGAGTCCTTTTAGATTTGGTTCCAGGGCATACTTCTATTGAATCCTCTTGGTTTAAGTCTTCTCAGCAGAAGGATAGGAATGAATATACTGATAGATATATCTGGACGAATGATAGTACTATAAAACCTAAAAAGTTTGTATCTGGCCATTTTGAAAGGAACGGGGTATTTATGAAGAACTTTTTTGACTGTCAACCAGCATTAAACTATGGCTTTGGAAAACCAGATCCTAATAATCTTTGGGAACAACCTGTTACAGCTGAAGGGCCTCAGAAGAATAAGAAAGAGATTATGAAGATAATTGATTTCTGGATGAGTATAGGATGTGATGGTTTTAGAGTTGATATGGCTCCTTCACTTATAAAAAATGATCCGGGATGGGTTGAAACAGATAAATTCTGGAATGATATTATGAAAAATATGCGTAAGAAGTATCCGGAAATAGTATTGTTGCCGGAATGGGGACATCCCAGTGAATCTAATAAAGCAGGATTCCCGATTGACTTCATATTTCAAACTTCTGCAAGTGGATATCAGGAATTATTTTATAATATAAAGATGAAATCAAGGGCAATGGAAGATTGCTATTTTGATTTAAATGGGAAAGGTGATTCCCAAAAGTTTTCAGATTATTTGGTTAGTCAATTAGATGCTATCAGAAATAGCGGATATATTTGTGTGCCTACAACTAATCATGATCGTCAGCGCCCTTGCTGCGGTCCTCGTAATACAGTTCCTCAGTTAAAAGCCGTCATGACTTTGTTGCTTACTCTTCCTACTGTGCCATTGATTTATTATGGAGATGAGATAGGTATGAAGTTTCAGGAAGAAGCTCCCGTGAAGGAAGGTAGTGTGACAGTTATTAACCGTGCAGGAAGTAGAACTCCAATGCAATGGAATAATGGCAAAAATGCAGGCTTTTCTGATTGTCTGCCAGAGAAACTATATTTGCCGGTAGATTCCAGCCCCAATTATCCGAATGTACAAAGTGAAAAGAATGATCCTGAATCACTTCTGTCATTTACCAGGATGATGATACAACTAAAAAAATCACATGATGCTTTGAAAGCGAACGGTGAGATTAGGTTTCTTTCATCGGGAAAAGAGATCTATCCTTTGGTCTACGAAAGAAAATCTGACAAAGAAACTTTAATTGTAGTAATTAATCCATCGAATCAACATAGACAAATATCGATTAAAAACTATGGTAAATCAAAGCACGTTAAACCAATTATTCAGACTATATCTTGTAAGATGTCTTTAGAAAAAGAAATTCTGAAGATTGAATCTGCTCCGGTTTCATATGGTATCTATAGAGTTTTTTAAATATCGGTAATATTATAAAGTATTGCATCTACAAACAATAAAGAAAACGAAAATCTGATTTATGTTCTATTTGAAGTGGAATATCCCATCAGGTGAAGATCGTATTTGTTAATGGTACATGTTGCCAAGTAACTTATCCGCTTTGGTCATCGGTTTATTACTATTACCGTAAAATGGCTTTTTGAGATGAGCTTGGCTTACAATCTTAGTTAAATTATATAATAATAGAAAATAGTTATGAACGATAGTAAACTAATGAATCGCGCCGCAAATAATGTGCGAATTTTAGCAGCTTCTATGGTAGAAAAAGCAAATTCCGGACACCCGGGAGGTGCCATGGGAGGTGCAGACTTTATAAACGTACTTTTCTCCGAGTTTCTTGAATATGATCCTGAAAACCCTCGTTGGGAAGGTCGTGACCGCTTCTTTCTTGATCCGGGACACATGTCTCCCATGCTGTATTCTATCCTGGCTCTGACAGGTAAATATACACTGGATGAATTATCACAATTCCGTCAATGGGGAAGTCCTACTCCGGGTCACCCTGAAGTAGATATCATGCGTGGAGTAGAGAACACTTCCGGCCCATTGGGACAAGGACATACTTATGCTGTTGGTGCTGCTATAGCAGCCAAATTCCTTCATGCTCGCTTCGGCGAAGTAATGGGACAAACTATTTATACTTTTATCTCTGACGGAGGTATTCAGGAAGAAATTTCTCAGGGCGCAGGTCGTCTGGCCGGACACCTTGGACTTGACAACCTGATTATGTTCTATGACTCAAATGACATTCAGCTTTCTACAGGAACCAATGCCGTAACCAGCGAAGACGCTGCTAAGAAATACGAAGCATGGAACTGGAATGTTATTAAAATCAATGGTAATGATCCAGATGAAATCCGTAAGGCTCTTACTGCTGCTAAAGAAGAAAAAGCACGTCCTACCATTATCATTGGTAAAACCATTATGGGTAAAGGCGCCGTTACAGCCAACCACGAAAGCTTTGAGCGCAAATGCTCTACTCATGGCCAGCCATTGAGTGCCAGCGGTGCTTGTTACGATGAAACTATTAAAAACCTGGGAGGTGATCCTGCAGACGCTTTCAAAATATTCCCTGAAGTTGCAGAGCTTTATGCTAAACGTGCAGCTGAATTGAAAAAAATCGCTGCTGCCAAACAGGCTGCTAAAGCAGAATGGGCTAAAGCTAACCCTGAACTAGCTGCTAAACTGGAACTATTCTTCTCTGGCAAAGCTCCTAAAGTAGACTGGGCTGGTATCAAACAAAAAGCAAATGACGCTACACGTGGTGCTTCTGCTACTGTTCTTGGTGCACTGGCTACTCAGGTAGAAAACATGATCTGTTCTTCTGCCGACTTATCCAACTCTGATAAGACTGACGGATTCCTGAAAAAGACTCATGCCTTTACAAAAGAAGATTTCAGCGGTGCTTTCTTACAGGCTGGTGTATCTGAATTGACTATGGCATGTGTTTGCATCGGTATGGCTCTTCACGGAGGTGTAATTCCGGCTTGCGGAACCTTCTTTGTATTCTCTGACTACATGAAACCGGCTGTACGTATGGCTGCTTTGATGGAAGTTCCTGTTAAGTTTATCTGGACACACGATGCATTCCGTGTAGGTGAAGACGGACCTACTCACGAACCTGTAGAACAGGAAGCTCAGATCCGTTTGATGGAAAAACTTAAAAACCACAGCGGACACAATTCAATGCTGGTTCTTCGTCCTGCTGATGCAGAAGAAACTACAGAAGCATGGAAACTGGCAATGGAAAATACATCAACTCCGACAGGATTGATTTTCTCCCGTCAGAATATTGCCAATCTTCCTGCAGGAACAAACTATGCTGATACTGCAAAGGGTGCATATATTGTAGCTGGAGCGGATCAGAATCCGGATGTTGTTCTTATCGCTTCAGGTTCTGAAGTTTCAACACTTGTTGCCGGAGCTGAATTGCTTCGCAAGGATGGTATTAAACTTCGCATTGTGTCTGTTCCGTCTGAAGGATTGTTCCGCAGCCAGAGCAAGGAATATCAGGAATCAATAATCCCGGCAGGAGCCAAAGTATTTGGTCTTACCGCAGGTCTTCCTGTTAACCTCGAAGGTTTGGCCGGAGCCAACGGTAAGGTATTTGGTCTGGAATCTTTCGGATTCTCTGCTCCTTACAAAACCCTTGACGAAAAACTTGGTTTCACCGCTCAGAATGTGTACAATCAGGTTAAGGCAATGTTATCATTTTATCATATCAATAAAATGAATTAATAAAAGGGCATTGAGTATGATTTAAACAGAATTTATAAAACGAACTGTAATGAAAAAGTCTGTTATTATTTTATTGTGCCTATTAGCTCAAATATTACAAGCTAAAGAAAACTTTCAGATATTGTATGGGCCTTATTTACAAAATATGAGTGAAAATGAGGTCACTATTTTGTGGAAGACGAATAGAAGAGCAATCTCGTGGGTTGAAATTGCTCCACAAAGTGGTCAACACTTTTATGCAGAAGAACATCCTCGTATATATCAAACCAGTTTTGGAAAGAAGGTGATTAGCAAATTGCATAAAGTAAGGATTACAGGTCTGAGTAAAGGTACTACGTATAAATACCGTATTTGCTCGCAAGAAGTTATTAAACAGGAAGAACGGTATGTGCAATATGGAAAAACAGCATCGAGTATAGTTCTTCATAAGGAGCCATTAACATTTACAACATTAGATAATGAAAAAGCATCTGTCAAATTCTGGATGGTAAATGATATTCATGCACAGAACGAGATCTTGCATAAATTAGTTGGGGATATCAAAGATAAGGCTGATTTTGTAGTATTTAATGGGGATATGTTAAGTGATATACGCTCAGAAAAGCATATTTTTAATGGGTTTATGAATGAAGCGATTAAATCCTTTGCTTCAGAAATACCTTTTTTCTATTGCAGAGGAAATCATGAGAACCGTGGTCAGTTCTCAACGGAATTCATTAATTACTTTCCAACAAATACAGGGATGCCTTATTATACGTTTCGTCAAGGTCCTGCCTTTTTTATTGTTTTGGATAGTGGTGAAGATAAACCTGATAATGATATAGCTTATTATGGTTTATCTGATTTTGAATCATATCTAAAGCAGGAAGTGGCTTGGCTGAAGAATATTGTTTTAAGCCGTGATTTTAAAGAGGCGCCATATAAGATTGTTTTTGTCCATATACCACCTGTTGGGATGTCATGGTATGGATCCTTACTGGTAAAAAAGCAATTTGTTCCCATTTTGAATGATACAGGGATTGATTTAATGCTTTGTGCTCATTTTCACAGGTACTTGTATAATGAGAAAGGTCAGGATGAATGTAACTTCCCCATTATTGTCAATTCTAATATAGATGTTACAAAAGTAAATGTGGACAATTCTGGCATTGCATTAGAAATTCAAGATACATTAGGGGTGAAAATAAAACAGTTTCATTTTAAAAGATGATTCTGGATATCCGTATCGTATAAATCTGGAATAGAAAACTAGATTGAATCTTTTCTTTAAGAGGATAATTGCTTTATATTTATAATTAGGACTAATAAAAATATTCAACTTTTGTACAGAAGAATTAATTGTTCTGTACAAAAGAATAGATTGTTTTGTACAGAAGATTGCATTCTTTTGTACAAGACAATCTTTTTTATTGGCAATAGATTATAAAACTCCTTGTGATAGATTATTATTCTTTATCCATAAAAAAGCGAATAAAGCTTTTACATTATGTTTAAGTAACATGCGATAATATAATGTTGTTGCTAAATTGCAGGAGTGCTTAATTCTTTAATAGCCCAGAGAATCAAAGCTAGAAAAATAGTGAAAATGAATGCAATTGTGCTCCATAAAAATATTTTCTCTAGTTTCTCGTGCTTTTTATTTATAAATCCAGATTCGTCGTAACGTGAGAACCATTTCTTGAAGATGCTCATAAAAATAAAATATTGCTTGTTTAGTTGCTGCAAAGGTAAGTTATCAGAGGCTTTTATTTGTAAATAGAATGACTAGCTTTAAATATATTTTGAAAATAAAATAAACGTTAACAATTGTATCTGTGAATCTGTTCCCATTCGAAAAAGATTTAAGAACTCTTTCTTCATTATTGTGAGATGTTTCAGGTGGTTGTTGTTGATAATAAGTGTGTTGGTGTTTTTTATTAAAAAAATATTGGTTTGCATATTCAGAAAGTAGAGCTGTAGCGGATTACAATCCCCGATTTATCATTTATTATAAAATATTAAAAAACTCTTTCCATTCTTTATCGTTAAATGTTTTCAGAGGGTTATTGGAGGTTATAAAGCTGTTTGCCAGCTTACTCTTCTTTTCCTGCAGTTTGATAATTTTCTCTTCAATAGAGTCGCTGGTGATAAAGCGATAGACTATCACTTGTTTGGTCTGCCCGATACGGTGAGCACGGCTGACGGCCTGCATTTCTGCCGCTGGATTCCACCAGGGGTCAATAATAAATACATAATCCGCCTCTGTCAGGTTGAGACCTACGCCACCGGCTTTCAAAGAAATTAGGAAGGCATAGATGTTTTTTTCATTTGAGAAGCGGGCAATCTCTTTTTCACGGTCTGTTGTTTGTCCGGTGAGCAAGGCATAACGCCATCCGTTACGATCAAAAGCTTCTCCCAGCAAATGAAGGTATTTCACGAAAGAGGAGAAGATAAGCACTTTGTGCCCTTCACTCATTAGCATTTCATAGGCTTCGAGTATCTGTTCCATTTTCCCTGAAGAAAAGTTGTAATCAGGCATTAGCATACGGGGATGGTTGGCCATTAAGCGCAAACGGGTCATTCCTTGCAGTGCAACGAAACTATTTTTTTGCAGACCTTCCTTACTACTGATATCCATTAGTGTATTCCGTAGAATGTTTTTTTCTTTTTTATAAATAGCTTCCTGTTCTGGTGACATTTCGCAATATCGCACCTCTTCTGTGAGCGAAGGGAGCTCTGGTGCAACCTGTTCTTTGGTCCTTCGTAGAAAAAAGGGCTTGATAAGTTGCTGAAGACGAGCTTCCATGCGGGTATTTCCCTCTTTAGTGATAGGTGTGATAAAATAATCCCGGAAACTCTCCGAACTGCCTAGCATTCCTGGGTTGATAAAGTTAAATTGAGCCCAAAGATCTTTTAGGGAGTTCTCGATAGGGGTGCCGGTGAGCACTAGTCTGTATCTGGATTTAAGTCGGATAACCGAATGGTATGTAACAGAATCCGGATTCTTGATGACCTGACTTTCGTCCAGTATAACACATTCAAAAGGATAATCTTCCAGCAGTTCAATGTCATTTCTGAGTACGCCGTATGTAGTGAGAATCACATTGTAATGATTGAATATACGCTTTATGCCTTTACTCCTCAATCTGCCTGTTCCAGAATATTCATAGCAGCTAAGTGAACTGAACTTTTTTATTTCCTTTATCCAATTGTGCAGGAGCGATGTGGGAACAATTACCAATGAAGCCGGAAGAGATTCTGTGGCTTTATACTTTTCGGTAGCAGAAACAGATGCTTCTTCGGGCGTGGTATTATTTCCTGTTGCACCAGGGGCAATAATCTCAGTTTCTTTTATAACCATTGCTTCATTGTTCTGGCGAGATTCTTCAGTTGGTTGAGCTGTGGCGGTAAACTCATTTGTCTGTTCATCATTGAAGAGAGAGAGTTGCCCTGATTTATCAGCATAATAAACTGGGGCAGAAAGGGGAGTTGTTTCCCGGACTATTGGCTCTGATGGATTATATAAATGCTGAAGCATGGTAATAGTTTGTAAAGTCTTTCCTAGTCCCATATCATCTGCCAGGCATCCTCCGAAACTATTTTCTCTCAGATGAACCATCCATAAGAATCCCTCTTTCTGATAGGAGCGAAGAGTGGCTTTTATTCTTGGTGGTACAGGGTATTCTCTCTTTCCTTTGTATTCTAACCGTAATGTTTTCAGCTCTTTACTAAATCTGTCCTCTTCCAGTTCGTCTAGTAACTTAAAATGAGCCTTTTGCAGTCTGATACCTTCCGGTTGTCTGATTCCCAATGCCAGTAACTCACTGTATTTTTCAAACCACTCCTCTGGAAGCAGGGCTATTTTGCCATCGGGAAGTATAAATTCCCGGTTTCCCTTGATAATGTGTTTTTTGAAATTGAAGAAAGGAAAATGGTAATCACCAATCTGTACCTCGATATGAATATCAAACCAGTCGGGTTTTACACTGATCTCCTGTTTCAGAGATATCTCTCCCAGGTAATAATTTGAACCGGATTCAGAGCTGTTTAGTTCAAATCTCTTTTGAAGCAGATCTTTATGAATGTTAATCCATCGGATAAGACTCTTTTCCGGTGTATCTTCTGATAAAAGGAACTGTGAACCGCTAACCTGTTTCAATCCCCATTCTTTCAGTTGTTCAATACATAGTTCTTCCCAGCAGTAGTCTCTGTTATAGTAAATGATCCTATATCTGCCATCACATTCTTCTATTCTTGCATACCTCTTCTGACTGATCTCTTCTGGGGTGAAACTGTTGTCATTGTAGCAGAACCGGAGTTTTAGCAACGGTTGTTGCAACACAGACTTCTCGATGGATAGTTCTGCTTTTTGTTGCATCGGTTCTTCCATGATATCAAAACCGGAAGCTTCTACCTGAAAACGTTCTACTGCAGGTAGTACAATCTGTTCCATATATTTCCCCGTCATTGATGCAGGAACTTCCACTGACTTCTTGTTAAAGAAAGGCATCAGACGGGAAGCCTCGATATCCCGGAACGTCAGCAACTCATCTTTGGCCATAATACAGGCTGGTTGATTGGTGAGGATGATAACAGGTTTCTTATCTGTCAGACTGATCGGTTTTCCTTCTGCCTGGCAGGTTATGGAATAACGGAAAGAATGTTCCGTTAACTCAAATTGAAAGAATACTTCGGCATCTTCTTTTATCAGTCTAATCCGGCTGTGATTGTAGAGTACTTTCTTCCCTAATTCTTTATAGTATAGTGGAATATTATGGAGACGTATCAGCTGGATTATTTCCTGTTGTTTTTTGTCAATATAAGGACGAATATTTTCTTTGAGTTTCTCTTCTGTTAGTTTGCGAAGAAATCCCGATACCGTTTTCTCTTTCGAATAGACTGTCATCAGATTCTTTTCAGAATAACAAAGTGACAGCCGTATAATCTCTTTTTCAGATTCTGTCAGAGAGTTATCAGACAGTGAAAGAGAGGTTGCCTGTTCCTCCACCTGTATAATTTCTTCCGACTCTTTTTTAATAAGGTAAGGAATCAAAAGTGTGCCTAGATTCAGATGGCGGGTAAGACCTACTATTATTTTCAACATTGAAAGATTGTTTTCTTATTTTGTCGCAAAGATAGCTCCTTTGTTTTAGATACAAAATGTAACAACTCAATTTAAACAATACGAATGAACAAATTGTTTTATATGTACTATCATTATCAGATTACTTTTACTAATACTTCTAAGAGATGAAAATACACGAATATCAGGCAAAAAAACTTTTTTCATCTTACGGTATTCCCGTAGAGCAACATATCCTTTGTCATAATGTGGATGAAGCCGTCTCGGCTTATGAAGAGTTAAATATGGAGAAAGTAGTGCTTAAGGCACAGGTGCTTACCGGCGGAAGAGGAAAGGCTGGTGGAGTAAAACTTGTAAAATGTAAGGCCGATGTTATGAATTATGCTGCTTCAATGTTTCAAATGAAAATTAACGGTTTACCAGTCAATAAAATATTAGTAAGCGAGGCAGTTAATATTGATTCGGAATTTTATCTGAGCTTTAGTATTGATAGGAAAAACCGGTCGGTTGTTATGATGTTAAGTTCTGAGGGAGGAGTAGAGATTGAGGAAGTGGCTAAATATACTCCAGAGAATATTTACCGGATTAACATTGATCCTTTTGTTGGAATGCCTGATTATCTGGCCAGAAGAATTGCTTTCTTTTTATTTGATGATATGGATCTGGTTGGTCAGATAGTGCAGATCCTGCAAAACCTTTATCAGTTGTTTATTGAAAACGATGCGTCACTTGCAGAAATCAATCCGTTAGTGCTGACAAAAGAGGGAAACCTGGTAGCTGTCGATGCAAAGATGACTTTCGATGATAATGCACTATATCGTCAGGAAGATATTTGTTTCTTTTCTGAACCCACAGAAGAGGAAGAAATAGAGCTGCAGGCAAAAGCCAAGGGATTCAGTTATGTGCATCTTACCGGTGATATAGGTTGTATGGTAAATGGAGCCGGGCTGGCTATGGCAACAATGGATCTGATAAAACTCAATGAAGGCTGTCCTGCCAATTTTCTGGATATTGGCGGTAGTTCGAATCCTAAAAAAATATCTGAAGCAATGAGAATCTTGTTGCAGGACGATAGGCTGAAGGTGATCCTGGTGAATATATTCGGAGGAATTACTCGCTGCGACGATGTGGCTAATGGCTTGTTGAAAGCTTATGAAGAGATGCGTGCTGATATTCCAATAGTTGTGCGTCTTACTGGCACTAATGAGGAAGAAGGCCGGGCATTACTCCGCAATTCTAACTTTCTGGTAGCTGAGACTATGAATGAAGCAATCCGAAAAGCTGTAAATCAATCAATAAAAGCAGGTTAAGGGGTATTAAACAATCAACTAAATTCATTAAATATGAGTATTCTTATCAATGAATCAACCCGTCTGGTTGTACAGGGTATCACTGGGAGAGACGGATACTTTCATGCTATAAAGATGAAAGCTTACGGAACCAATGTAGTGGCTGGCACTTCCCCCGGAAAGGGAGGTACTCATATAGATAATATTCCTGTGTTTAACACCATGTATGAGGCTGTGGATCAAACAGGAGCGAATACTTCAGCTATTTTTGTACCTGCCGCCTTTGCTGCGGATGCCATTATGGAAGCTGCGGATGCAGGTATTGGACTGATTATTTGCATAACTGAAGGAATACCTACACTGGATATTATTGAAGCATATAATTATGTTCAGCAGAAAGGGGCTATACTTATCGGACCAAATACTCCCGGAGTAATTTCTCCGGGGAAAAGTATGGTGGGTATTATGCCTTCTCAGATATTTAAAAAAGGAGGGGTAGGAGTAATTAGCCGAAGTGGCACATTGACTTATGAGGTTGTTTCTCATCTTACTTCAAAAGGTTTGGGGCAATCTACTGCTATTGGAATAGGAGGCGATAAGGTAGTGGGACTCTATTACCGCGAGCTTCTTGAATTGTTTGAAAAGGACAAAGAAACGCAATCTATAGTTCTAATTGGAGAAATTGGTGGAAATGCGGAAGAAAGGGCTGCAGAATTTATTCGTTGGGAGATTACTAAACCTGTAGTTGCCTTTATTGCAGGACAATTTGCTCCGCCGGAAAAACAGATGGGGCATGCCGGAGCAATTATTTCAAGTGGCGATGGAACTGCTGAGGAAAAGATTGCAGCTTTTGAGGCTGCTGGTGTTGCAGTGGCAAAAGAACCCTCTTTAATACCTAAACTGATTGTAGAAAGTCAGTTAAAGAAAATCAAGGAATAGGCTGCTGAATGGTTAGTTTAAAGAAATTAAAGCCCGATTGGTTTTTAAGTAATAAAGATGACTGCTTCAGAAATAATCTCCTATTTAGAAATATAGAGGAGATTATTTCTGAGGCAGTCATCTTATTTTGCATCCGGATAAAACGAATGGCTTTTATTTGAGCAAATACGTATGACTAAAAGATTTCCTGGCTTAATGCCTGTTTAATATCATTAAACAAATCATCTACGCTTTCCAATCCCAATGATAAACGGATGGTTTTGGAACTCACATCCATGCTTTGGCGTTGTTCTTCAGTAAAGGTACCATATATGGTGCTGGCAGGATGAATAGCCAATGTTTTATTATCGAATAGGTTGGTGGCACGGCGGATTAGCTTTAGCTTATTCATAAAACTAAAGCAAGCTTCCTTTGAGGAGAGATTAAAAGTAAACATGGCACCAGGATAAGATCCGAACTGTGCATTGCTGATCTCATAAAAAGAACTTTCTTTCAATCCGGTATAGTTTACGGATTCAATTTCCTTGAGAGATTGCAGGCGTTTAGCCAGTTCCAGACAGGTTTGTGTCTGACGTTCGTAGCGCACTTGCATAGTTTCTAATCCCAACGTTTGCATATAGGCTACCTGTGGAGTCATGTAAGCACCCAGATTACGATGGATTTCTTTACGCAATTTTGCTGTAAAAGTCCCATTTCCGAATTGGGTATTTATATCTGCCAGCTTGCTTGACTGTTTCCAGTCAAATGTTCCATAATCGAGAATAAGTCCGCCAATGCTGGTTGCTCCACCAGAAATATATTTTGTGCTGGATACAATTTCAATATCCACTCCGAAGTCTTTAGCTTTGAATATATTAAATGGAACAACTGTGGTATCAGCTATTAAAGGAACACCTTTTTCTTTTCCAATAGCAGAAAGTTTTTTCAGATCAGCCACTTCCAGCTGAGGGTTGGTTATTACTTCCAGAAAAATAGCACAGGTATTTTCATCCACCTGTGAACTAACCTCTTCCGGATTAGTCAGGTCACAGAATCGTGCTTCAACCCCGAAAGCTCCCAATGTATTCTTTAAAAAAGAATAAGTATTGCCGAACAGGTGGGCAGAGGTGATTATGTTTGCTCCTGAGTATGCCACAGTTATTAAAGCGTTGCTGATTGCAGCCATACCAGAATTCAGAGCAGTAACACTATATGCTCCGGTAACTGTACTAACTCTTTTTTCGAAGTTCTGCACGGTTGGGTTAGTGATGCGTGAGTATGCATGATCAGAAGTGTACCCACAAAAGGCAGCTTCCATTGCTTCCGCTGAGTCAAATTCATAAGCAGCCGTGTTGTAAACCGGCATAGACAAGGAGTGGTAAGCATCTTCTTTCTCGAAAGGCGTGTGAAGTACCTGAGATTCAAAACTAATTTCTTTCATTTTACTTATTGTTTCTGATATCATCTTAATGATTGCAAAAGTATAGTAGATTTGTGTACCAAAAAAATAAAAGAGCTGTTTTCTGTCAATAGAATATTATATTGTTTTTTAGAGACTTAGAATATACCACAAACATGGTATATGAATTAATCTTTTTTGATATATATGGGATGTGAAAAAGGAGAAAGAGGCTATCACCCTAAGTGAATAGCCTCTTTCTCCTTTGGAATATATTATTAATTAATATCTTCTTGCTGAATCTTCGTTATTATTTAGCGAAGCTGATTGCACGCGTTTCACGGATAACGGTTATTTTCACCTGTCCAGGATAAGTCATTTCGTCCTGAATCTTTTTAGCAATTTCGCCAGATAAGCTTTCTGTAGCTTTATCGTCAATCTTGTCTGCTCCAACAATCACACGAAGTTCGCGGCCGGCCTGAATAGCATAAGTCTTTGTCACACCTGGATAAGACATAGCCAATTGTTCCAGATCGTTGAGACGTTTGATGTAAGCTTCCACAATTTCACGACGTGCTCCCGGACGAGCTCCGGAGATAGCATCACAAACCTGAACAATAGGAGCGAAGAGGCTGGTCATTTCTGTTTCATCATGATGAGCACCAATTGCATTGCAGATATCCGGTTTCTCTTTAAATTTCTCAGCAAGTTTCATACCCAGCAGTGCGTGTGGCAATTCTGGTTCCTCATCAGGCACCTTACCAATATCATGCAACAATCCGGCACGTTTTGCTTTCTTTGGATTAAGTCCCAGTTCGGAAGCCATTACTGAACAAAGATTAGCTGTTTCGCGTGCATGCTGTAATAAGTTCTGTCCGTATGAAGAACGATATTTCATTTTACCGATAATTCTGATTAATTCAGGATGCAATCCGTGAATACCCAGGTCAATGGTAGTACGTTTACCTGTTTCAATAATTTCTTCTTCCACTTGTTTGCGAACTTTTGCAACCACCTCCTCAATGCGAGCAGGGTGAATACGTCCGTCGGTAACCAATTGGTGAAGAGCCAGGCGGGCAATTTCACGGCGAACCGGGTCAAATGCAGATAATACAATTGCTTCAGGAGTATCGTCTACGACAATTTCCACACCGGTGGCAGCTTCAAGAGCACGGATGTTACGACCTTCACGTCCAATGATACGACCTTTTATTTCATCGCTTTCAATGTGGAATACCGTTACTGAATTTTCTATGGCTGTTTCAGTAGCTACTCTTTGGATAGACTGAATCACAATTCTCTTAGCTTCCTTGTTGGCAGTAAGTTTGGCATCATCCATGATGTCGTTAATGAAAGAAGATGCCTCTGTCTTGGCTTCCTCTTTTAGAGATTCTACCAAACGGTTTTTTGCTTCTTCAGCAGAAAGACCGGATAAAGTTTCCAGTTTCTCTCTTTCCTGATGCTGCAACTTCTCTAACTCTTCTTTTTTCTTATCAACAATACCCAGTTGAACTTCAAGATTGTCCTTCACAGCTTCCGCTTCCGCTTTCTTTCGCTGTATTTCTTCTTGTTTTTGGTTCAAAACAAGCTCACGTTGCTTTAATTTATTTTCAGCCTGTTGGATCTTTTGGTTGCGTAAAGCAACTTCTTTCTCCAGATCGGCTTTTTTATTGAGGAACTTTTCCTTTACTTCCAGAAGCTTATTTTTCTTGATAACTTCAGCTTCTACCTGTGCTTCCCTGATGGTGCTTTCATACTTTGTTTTCAGAACATATCTAAACAAAACGTAAGAAAGAGAGCCTCCCACGATAAAGCATAAAAATGATGCTATTATTACGTTCATTGCAATTAATTTATTTATAAATAAAAACGCACTACCTACATACGGAAGATAACTCTTTCCGGATATTAGTAGTGCGGGGTTAATATTCTTAAAAAAAACGGATAGATTGCTTGCTTTTACTCTTTTCTGAAGTGCTCTTCTAATTCTTGCGTTAGTTCTTCAATCTTATTAGTAAAAGGCGATGTATCGTTCCTGTCTTCCAATTTTAGATTATTACATGCAAAATCAAAAGCAACCATTGCCAAAAAGTCTTTAGGACCATATGTTTTGGCTCCCGGAACTCCGGATGGTTTATACATGGAACGATATACGTTCATTCTATCGTTTACCTGCTTGGCCGCTTTCCTAAACAACTCTTCCTCATCACGATTAATGGTCATTGTAAAGGGCTCATCTGCTATCTGCAGGTTTATTTTTATCTTATCGTTCATACATCTTCAATTATCACCTGTTAATTACTCATTTAATAAAGCGATGCACTTGTCGACTTCCCGCACTAATTTAGACAATCTCAGCTTAGTATCTTTTACCTCACTGTCTGTTGTACTGATTGTCTTAGCGATTTTCAAATTGGCATATACAATTTCCAGTTCATGATAGTCACCTCGTAACTTTGCGACTTCTTCCTCTTTTTCTTCCAGAAGTAGCTTCATTTCTGTATTCTCATGTTTTAGTTCGTCATGTAAATACATCAAATGCCTCAGTCTTGCTTCAAAGGTACTTAATAACTTTTTCTCTTCCTCTGTCATTTCTATGCCCAAATTGTACACAAAAATACGATTAAGTCTGAAATTACAAAAATATTTCCACGAAAAATGCAGATATTTACTTAAAATAATTCTAAACTACCTGTTATTTCTTATAAATTGGAATTATTCTGTTTAAATGAAAATTTTAACCATAATATCAAGATCGTAAAATAAACTACTTTGCTTTTTATATCAGTGCAAGTTTTACCTATATCCTTTAGGGATATTTGCTAATATTTCACGTTTGTTTTAATTATCTTTGCTGCATAAAAAAATAAATTATGCTGAAAGTCTTGATAACTCATGCTGTGAACGATGAGCTGATCACTGTAAATCTGTCTGGCTGCGAGGTAAAATACGTGCGTACAGGCATTGGAAAAGTAAAAGCAACTATCCGTTTGATGGATGCCTTGGCACAGGAACGTCCGGATGTAGTGATTAATCTTGGAACTGCTGGTACAGTGGACCACAACGTGGGCGAGGTATTTGTATGCCGTCACTTTATAGACCGGGATCTGCAGAAAGTGGGCTGTCTCAACTTGGAGCATGAAACCGATTCTTCTTCTTTGCTTGAAGAAAAAGGATATTGCTGCGACTGGAAATGTGAGGGCGTATGTAATACGGGAGATAGTTTTCTTACGGAAACGGCTGATTCACATGGAGATGTGTTCGATATGGAAGCCTATGCTCAGGCACAAGTGTGTCAAATGAAAAATATTCCTTTCATTGCAGTGAAATATGTAACAGATAAAATTGGTGAAAACTCCATTAAGCACTGGGAAGATAAGCTGGCTGATGCCCGTAAGGGACTGAGTGATTTCCTGAACAACTGTTCATTGATCTGATTTTTTTAGTGACTTAATAAGAAAAATGTAAGAACTTGATTAATTGGGGGAGGACTGATTTTTGTTGCACGGAAGGAGAGGCTCGAACTCCCGACACCCGGTTTTGGAGACCGGTGCTCTACCAACTGAGCTACTTCCGTGTTTGCGAGTGCAAAGGTAATGCAATATTTTAGATATGCAAGATATGCCCCCTCTTATTTATTTCTAGCAGCTCTTTTTCTTCTGAATTCAGCCTTCATTTTAGCCGCACCCGAGCCATGAGTACCCTTGGCATAAGTCGTTTTTTTTGCTTTTGACTTTACTTTCTTGGGCTCCGCTTTTTTATAGGGAGAAGTATCTTTTCCTTTTTTAAAAACGATACCGTCTGTAAGAACTTTCTCTATATCTGTGCTCATAATCTGAATTGTTTCTTATTTTAAGAATGTAGCCCACGCAATTGCGGGGCTACAAAGATACGATTTATTCCTTAGAAAAGATTATTTTGCGGCTTCTTCTTGTTTTCTTTCTTTGGGAAGTATCAGATTTAGTATTACCCCCAGTACAGCTGCCAATCCAATGCCTGTCATGGAAAAGTTTCCAAATTGGAAAACTGCTCCACCGATACCAAAAGTTAAGGTCAGCGATACGATAATGATGTTACGGGGATCACTTAAATTAGTTCTTGACTGAATTAAGTTATTAATACCCACAGAAGCGATCATACCAAACAAGAGCATCATGATTCCTCCCAGTACAGCATTCGGAATAGTTTTCAATAATGCGCTGATTTTTCCAATCAGAGAGAATACAATACCTGTAATTGCTGCAATTCGAATAACTGCCGGACTTGTAATTTTAGTCAGAGACATAGCGCCAATCACTTCTGAATAGGTTGTTACTGGAGGTCCTCCTAATGTTCCTGCAACTATGCAAGCCAGTCCGTCTCCAAGCATTGTTCTATGTAATCCCGGATCTTTTACGAAATCTTTTCCAGCCACGTCATTCACAGCATAGATATTACCAATGTGCTCAATGATAGGTGCAATGGCAACTGGCGCCATAAACAGGATTGCTTCCCAGGAAAACACTGGAGTAACAAATTTAGGAAGGGCAAACCAGGGGGCGTTGATCACCAGAGTGAAATCCAAGCCGTAGAAGATAAATGCAATAACAAATCCAACTACGATTCCGCAAAAGATAGGAATCAATTTTAATAATCCTTTTCCAAGGAGTGTAACCAGTACGGCTGTAGCCAGTGAACTTATTGCAAGTACCCAGTTCTCTTTTGCCATATTTACACCTGAACTACATAGCGAGATACCAATCAGGATAATTACAGGACCAATAACCACAGGAGGAAAGAGAGTGCGAATAAAACTTGTGCCTCTCCAGGCAATTACTGCACTCATTAAGCCGTAAACCAAACCAACCGCAACCAGTCCGGAAAGTGTTCCGGCTAATCCGTATAGTTCTGTAGCTTTAATGATTGGTGCGATAAAGGCAAAGCTGCTCCCTAAAAAAATAGGTACTTTACCTTTCGTGACTAAATGAAAGATTAAAGTGCCTATTCCTGCTGTGCAAAGTGCTGTTGAGGGGTCGAGTCCTACCAGCAGTGGAACTAACACTGTAGCTCCGAATGCCACAAAAAGAAATTGAACGCCGACTATTGTCTTATGAAATGCGCTCAGTTGTTTGTTATTGTCCATGTAATATCAAGGATTAAAATTAAATAATAGTCAAGGGATTAGATGAAAACCGGGCAAAGGTCGTTTTTTATTTTCATATTGCAAAATTGGAAGATTGTTTTTGGCTATTTTTTATTAGCACTTTTCAAAAAGGAGCTTCTTTTGATTGTTTGCTTTAGAAGTGACTGATCGTTAGTTCTCCATTCCGCAACTTTTTGTTGTTCTTTTCGCTTCTTTACGGACAAGAAGTACTTCTCCCTGATTATTAGTAAGGCTTTGCTGGATAATCTATTGATATATAAATAGTTATATTAATACGCTTTTTAGATGCTGTGTCAGGATGTCCTGACTCAAGAGCTATAATATACTCTTTATAAAAGAATGAGTATAATCATTGTGTATATTGAATTATATTAATATGTTTCATTTTGATTTAAATGACATTAAAAATATGATAATATGATTCTAAAACGGCGTATAATAGTTGCAATTTATTATTTGTGCAATGATAAATATATAAATGAAAGCTAAATTGCCATACGTATATACATAATATCATATATTTGCAGAAAATAAAATCAAAAAGAAATTATAATTAGTTTTATGTATTCAAAATGATATTATTAAATAATATTAGCTAACATAATAATTGAAAGTGCCATGAATAATATGGCAAAAGGATATCGCTCAACAAGTATCAGAGATTGAAGAGGTTGGGTGAATCCAGAAGATAGTTAAAGCGCGCAACTAGACTTCCACAATAATTCTAACTAAAAAATGAAAATGCAATGAAAAGAACAATGAAGAAACGTTTATGTCTGTTTGTGGTTGCAACTCCTTTGCTCTTTCCTTCTAAGATAATGGCTCAGGATAAAGTGGTGGTTAATACAGGAGCCGATCTTGTGAGTGGTATTTACTGGCGTAGCCAGAATTTGGGTGGAATGAGCATATTTTGTTTCTAGACTTAAAATAATATGAATCAACAAAATTAATAGTTATGAAGAAAATTGAAGCTATTATTCGTAAGGCAAAATTCAGTGATGTACGTAAGGCATTACGTGAGGCCGATATCGAATTCTTATCATGGTGGGATGTAAAAGGTCAGGGTAATGCCCGCCAAGGTCTTATATTTAGAGGTGTAGCATATGATATCAGTGCAATTGATCGTATCTGCATTTCATTTGTAGTCAGAAATATTAATCTGGATAAATCAATTGATGCCATATTGAAAGCTGCTTTTACTGGAGAAAGCGGTGATGGAAGAATCTTTATTTCAAGTATTGATGAGTCAATACGTATACGTACCGGAGATAGAGGAGACGAATCTCTGTATGACAAAGATAAGAAATAAGGAAATAAGTTATAGGTAGGTTAAGGATTTAAACAGATAATATTATGAAACGAAGGTTAGTTAAATACATAGTATTTTTTCTTTTATTGTTTTTAGGTGTTCATTCATCTGTAATTGCGCAGGATTCAGTAATCACAGCTGTTGCAGATACAACAATGGCTGCACAAGCAGTGGCCGCTACTGCTTCACCTGTAGTTGCTACAAAAGCTGTAGCTACTTTAGACTCGGGAAATACTGCCTGGATGATGGTTGCAACCATTCTGGTATTGTTAATGACTATTCCGGGGTTAGCTCTTTTTTATGGTGGACTGGTACGAAAAAAAAATATACTTAGCGTTCTAATGCAATGTCTTATTCTTACAGGTGTAATAAGCATAATCTGGATTGCATTTGGATATAGTTGGGTATTTGGCACTAGTTTTGCAGTATCAGGTAATCCGTTAAGTTTTATTATAGGTGGATTTGATAAAGTGTTTTTGCACGGCATTTCTATTAAGTCATTAACAACAGGAAATATTCCTGAGACATTGTTTGCTTTGTATCAATGTATGTTCGCTGTGATTACTCCGGCTCTTATCATTGGCGCATTTGCTGAAAGAATTAAATTCAAAGGCTTTCTGGTATTTGCAATTCTTTGGTCAGTTATTGTTTACAACCCTATGGCCCACTGGGTATGGGGCGGTGGATGGATGCAAAAGATGGGAGCTTTAGACTTTGCCGGTGGAACTGTCGTTCATATTAACGCAGGTATTTCTGCTCTTGTAATGGCGATTATGCTAGGTTGCAGAAAAGGATATAAAGCAAGAGAATCTGTACTGACTCCAAATAGTACTCCTTTTGTATTCATTGGTACAGCTCTTTTATGGTTAGGTTGGATTGGGTTTAATGCTGGAAGCGGATTGGCGGCAGATGGCTTATCTGCCAATGCTTTCCTTGTAACTCACTTTGCTGCATGTGTTTCTGCAATTGTATGGATGACTTTAGAATGGACCATAAATAAGAAGCCAACAGTTGTTGGTTTTTGCACCGGTGCTGTAGGTGGTCTTGTTGCAATTACTCCTGCGGCAGGAAGCTGCGATGTCCTTGGAGCATTCTTTATTGGATTGATCACTCCTATAATCTGTTTTATAATGGTTGCTTATGTGAAACCAAAATTAAAATATGATGATACACTTGATGCATTCGGCGTACATGGTGTTGGTGGTATTATTGGTTCTATCCTTACAGGTGTATTTGCTACCCGTGTAGTTACAGGTGACGGTGGTGCACAAGGTGCTTTGTATGGTAACTGGCATCAACTATGGGTGCAGATTTTAGTAACATTGGCTACAATAGTATATAGCGCTGTACTTACTATTATCTTATTCTATATTGTAAATAAGACAATAGGACTTAGAGTGACAAAAGAAGAAGAATCAGTAGGTCTTGATATTTCTCAACACGGAGAAATAGCTTATGATGAAGAAGAATAAAAATTAATAGGTTGTTGGTACATTTAAGGTAAATTATTGCTTTTTGATAAAAGGCATCTCTGTGAAGAGGTGCCTTTTTGACATGTATTAATCAGTATTGAAAACAAAAGAGTGCTTTATGCAATAATGGCTAATAAACAAAAAATACATGTTATCTTGCGAACATAAATCATTTATAAGTGGTTAAAAAGATATGTGAATTTAGTTGACTGAAAAATTAATTTTGAAGACACTATGAACAAAGAATTAAGAGATAAGTTTATATCACATTGGCGAAAATATTTTCCCAATGCAGAGTTACCTATAACATTTCAGTATTCAGATGATACAATGGGAATTGAAAAAGAAAAACTCTTTGAGGGACACCACTGTATATTTGCTCAGCTGACAAAGGTCAGAAGAGGAGACTCTGTGTGTATGCAGGATGAATCTGTTAATTGCCGTGGAGGAAAGCGTTATCTGGGATTTTCTCATACTTTGTTCCCCGGATTTGAATGCTTCCTGTCTCATGATGAGGCTGGTGAGGGTGAACGTTATAAGCGCACGCCGGAACTAGTGACCGAGTGTATGAAACACCTGCCCTTTATTTCTGTGAAAAAAAATATTATATTCAAACGTTGGGATAGACTCAATGAAGAGGATGCCCCGCAGGCGGTTATCTTTTTTGCCACTCCAGATGTTATTTCAGGCTTATTTACGCTGACCTGTTTCAATAATGCTGCATCTGATGCTGTGATTACTCCTTTTGGAGCTGGTTGCGCCTCAATAGTTTATCATCCTTATCAGGAAGAACTTAATGGAACAAAGAGAGCAGTACTTGGACTCTTTGATCCGTCGGCCCGTAAATTTGTAAAAAGTGATCTGTTTACGTTCTCTATTCCTTTCTCAAAGTTCGTGGAAATGATTGATGAAATGGAGGAGAGCTTTCTTATTACGGATAGCTGGTCAATAATCAAAGGGAGGATGGGAAAGGTTAATCAAATAGAGTAATTGGTATAAAAGCATTTGTATCTCATAAAAAGTAAAATTACAAGAAAGTCTATCATCAATCAGATGGCTTTAATTTTGGAGTTGTGTGTTTGTGGTTTTACTTGACTCTTAACAGTAATAATTGTGCTTCCGCCCAGGGGTGATCAGGGCTCAGTCAATATTCCTGAGGAATACTAATTTAGAGTTTATTTTTGCATTTTGAAAAAAGAAGAAAGACAATCCTTACTGCCTCTGCTTCTCCCGTTAGGAATCCCTGATTATTTTGATGTTGTTTCCGTGGAATCCCTTTATACTTGTTTGTATTCTGAAAAAAACGGATAATTGCTGAATTATTTGATTTTATTCTCCAATAAATAAAAATAATTGGTATATCGCTTAGATTTATTCACCAATTATTTTCTAAAAAAAGCGATTAAGAAAATATGCCGAATAGTTCCATTGAAAGCCTTAAGGGATATTGAAGAATAAGCCTTGACGTTTTCAAAATGTGTCAAAACGTTTAAGTCCTTCTAGCAAAGGATTTCAGAACATTCAGACATTAGTTTGCAATGACAATGAATTATTAATTTATAAAAGTACACCCACTAAATAATTATAACAGATATTTGTTTAAAATGCTTTATAATAAGTAGTTTAATGATGATAGCAATCATAAATACAATGGACAACAGGCAATAGAATGCAAAAAAAACTGCCAAAATAAAGGCAGTTTATAACTGAATTATTTGTCCAGGTATTTTATTCTTTAATGATAACTATCTAATAATCAGTATCTGCCAGGTAAAAATCGTAGGGGTATAAATATATAGAGAGAATATACATCCAACGTCCTTAATCCTTTTAATAAATCAGTCTTATTCAGGCCAGTTTTGCAACTTCCTTGTTAATCGCTTACAGCGAGAGTGACTGCATGAGCGACCTTATGCTCAGTCTTGTTTTGCATGTCCCAGTGATATTATTGATCTAATATGCTAATAGATTAGCTCAATTTATTTTATACGATCTGTTTTTAGTTTCCAATAATTTTATTGAATCAGAATTGTAACTTTTATTTTATCAGATAAACAGTCTAAAGAGTAACAATTTGGTTATATATCTATCTATTTTAAATTAAAATGAATAGTTGGTGTATTATGAATGTTATTTTGTAAACTAAAAGCTTTGATAGTATGTCAAAATGATCTTTCTTTGTGAAAATAAAAATGAATACGATAATCAAATCATGTAAATTGGTATCAAAATGTAATATTAAAAATGACTTGAATATCATAAGCTTGATCTTGATTTTTCAGAAGAAATAAATATGTTATTTTACAAACTATAAATTCTAAAGAATAATGAAAAAACGTAAGAAAAATTTAGCAATGATTGTAAGCTGTGTTACTCTTTTATTTCCTGCAGGTATAAATGCACAAAATGACACAAAAGTAACAGTAGGAGCAGATGCTGTAAGTGGTTACTACTGGAGAGGTGAAGATCTTGGAGGAATCAGCGTACAGCCAAGTTTAGGTATTACCAAGGGTAATTTTGCACTATCAGCATGGGGCAATGTGGGACTGGATGAGAAGGATACGAAAGAGTTTGATCTTACTGCTGCGTACACAATTGGAAAAGTAAACATCGGAGTTACCGACTATTCTTTCAATAAGACCCCAGGAAGCAGTGAAGCAAATGCAAAATATTTCAGTTATGGAGCACATTCAGCTGAAAGTTCACACGTCTTCGAAGGAAATATTGGGTACAATTTTGGTTTGTTTTCCCTTAACTGGTACACCAACTTTGCGGGACAGGACTACTATAAAAAGAAAGACGGAAAGCGAGCCTATTCTTCTTACATTGAGGCTGCAGCTCCTTTTACATTGGGCGGTTTGGACATGAAAGCAGAAATAGGTTGTACCCCTTGGGATGGTGCATACACTACAAAAACAGATAAATTAGCAATAGTGAATATAGGATTAACAGCAAAAAAAACTGTAAAAGTTACGGATTCATTTAGTTTTCCTGCTTTTGCAAAAATAGCTGTTAACCCGGAATCACAAAAAGCTTACATGGTATTTGGTATAAGTTTTTAAAAATAATGTAATATGAAAAAGATTGAAGCAATTATTCGTACTTCAAAATTTGAAGAAGTAAAGGATGCCCTTAACAAAATTGGAATTGAATTTTTCTCGTTTTGGGAAGCTACAGGTGTTGGAAATGAAAAGAATCTCCAGCGTACTTATCGTGGAGAACATGGCAGCACTGCATTAATCCCCCGCAGATTATTAACGATTGTGGTTCGTGACGAAAATGTCAGAAAAACAGTTGATTGTTTACTCGATGTTGCCTATACGGGACAAATAGGAGATGGTAAAATATTTGTTTCCCCAATTGAAGAATCCTGGAGAATCCGTACACGTGAAAGTGGAGATGAATCATTATACTCAAAGTAAAAGATTTAAAAGATTCATTTAGCGACAAAATTCTATTAATTTAAAAAATGAACTATGATATTAAGTAAAATACTTAGAAAAGAGACGTCATTTAGTCTAAGAGTGACAATGAGTCGGTCTGAAAAGATAAAACTGTTTTTTGCTGTTTTTTCAGGGAAGATAATAGGTATGGGTATGGTAATAGCAGCCATGATAATGCTTCCCGGGTTAATTGGGTTATCAGCCAATGCTGCTGAAGTTTATACTGCACATGAAACTGCCGTAATAAATTCTTTAAACACGGCTTGGGTGCTTGTTGCAGCAGCACTGGTGTTTGGTATGCAAGCAGGTTTCGTTATGCTGGAAGCTGGTTTTGCCAGAAAAAGGGAAACTGTCAATGTTTTAATTGAATGTATTCTGGATACAGCTATTTGTGGAGTCTTTTTCTGGGCTATCGGATATGCATTTATGTTTAGTAGCGGTAACGGATTTATAGGATACCACTGGTTCTTCCTTCAAGGAATGCCTGCAACTTATGGAACGACAGGTATTGCAATTTTAGCACACTGGATTTTCCAATTTGCCTTTGCCGACACCGCATCAACCATTACTTCTGGTGCAATGATCGGACGTACCAGTTTCAAAGGTGATATTCTCTACAGTATTTGTGTTACCGGTTTTATTTATCCTGTTATTGGTCACTGGGCCTGGGGGCCTGACGGATTCTTAGCATTAATGGGAACTCCTGGTCATTTTTTGCCTACTTTAGGACAATGTTTCCGTGACTTCGCTGGTTCAACAGTGGTTCATACAATTGGTGGTGTTATTTCATTAGCCGGTGCAATTGTTCTTGGTCCCCGTATCGGTCGTGTGTTTTTGCGCGATGACAAAGATAAAGGTGGATTGCCAGCTCCTCATAGTTTACCATTGGCAACTCTCGGAGCCTTTCTACTTTGGTTTGGCTGGTACGGCTTTAACCCGGGAAGTACACTTTCAGCAATGGATTATGATGGAATCGGCCGCGTTGCTGCCAATACAACAATTGCAGCTTGTACAGGTACTTTTGGAGCCATGATATTAGCTTACTTTTTCGGACTTACAAAAGGTAAATTTGATACAAGTTTCTCGGTGAACGGATTACTTGGTGGATTGGTTGCAATTACATGTCCTTGCTATTGGGTTTCACCGTTTGGTTCGGCAATAATTGGGCTTGTAGCTGGTTTTGTAGTATTCGGAGGCATTTATCTTTTAGAATATCTTCGTATTGATGATCCTGTTGGTGCTGTTTCAGTTCATGGTTTAAACGGCATTTGGGGAACATTATCTCTTGGTTTATTTGCAACGGGGCAATTTGGCGCAACCGGAGCGATGGGAGCCGACAATACAGCTCCTGTAACTGGCCTGTTTTATGGCGGAGGATTAAGTGTACTCGAAGCACAAGCGGTAGGTAGTGCAATTGTAACGATAGTCACATTCGCTGTTGCAATGGTAGTGATGCTGATTGTTGCCAAATTACCATATCCATGGAAATTACGCATCGAACCTCACGGTGAAACAAGTGAAGGTGGTATTGATGTATTTGAACACGGATCAAAAGCATATTATTGATTCTGTAATCTTTGAAAAAAGATTCTGATATTCCTTTAAATCAATATTTTAAATTCAACACTTAATAAAAAAACCGTTTCAATTATATTGGTTGAGACGGTTTTTTACGTCATAATCAATTGACTATATGCTAAATTCCAAAAGAAATCAGATTATAAACATTTAAAGCAAGAGCAATACACTGTGAAACTACATAAAACAAATCGTATGCTTTTTTAGTTTTGTTGATTCTAATAGGGCTATTAATAGGTCGTCAAATTCTTATTCATTCAGCAATAAATAAAATTCAAACTCCAATAAATAAAAATATTAGGAAAATAAGCCTGAACGAAACTCCTAATAATTTTCAAAAAACATAATCGGGTGTTTTCGGTGAAAATAACATCGCTGATAATCAGTTGCTTAAATATTTATAACGAACAATTTGTAAAAGCAATCCCATAAATTTATTGGGATATAACTTTTATCTTAAGAATCTAATAACTAATATATTAATGATTATTTAATAGTTGAATTAGTAAACAATAGAAAGAAAATTGTGAAAGTTGCTGCCAAAAATGAACCATTTATTCTTAGAAGTTTTTATCAAGGTATTTTTTTTTTTTGTATTTAACTGTTTGATAATCAGTTTATGCAAGGCAAAAGCCGAGGGCGTATAAATAAGTGTTTTTCTGGCTTACTTATTTTGTGTTTTTCCGGCTTTTTCTTTGTGCAGTTTCATCAGTTCATTGAAATCTGAATCGGCTTTAATTTTGTCGATGATAGTTTTTACAACAACATCTATTTCTTTGTCTTCAGAGTAATCAGCAGGGCATACAAAGTTAACCCGGTTTTCAGTAATCAGTTTTTCAGCCACTTCCTTATTCTTTCTTGGTGGATATACAGCAATGGAATGACCACCTTGCTGTTTTACCAGTTTCATGCAAGGAATATCAGTAGCTCCGTCTCCGAAATAAATCATGTGATTGAAAGGAATGCGCCGGTCCGATTCATTGATAAACTCATTGATCTTCTTTGTATCGTTCGCACTTGTGATGCCCTTGTTTATTTTAAATAGGAACTGAGTCTTGTTGGTGAAGTTTACAGCAATTGCAGGCCACTGAGCAATACCGTCCACGGTATATAGATAAGAAGAAGCAAATATCTGATTAAACTTTTTTCCAACTTTGGTACCTTCAATCATCTCTTTGAGCCCCGAAGAATTGATATAGTGCTCTATGGTTACTCCTTTCTTTTTCCCATATTCATTGATACGATCAAACCATTTCTCCACACCGTTGAACAGTTCAACAGATTCTCCGAACTTCTGGAAGCTCTCTTTCTTCAGTGAAATGCCATTTGCCTGTGCTTTCTGAAGCATTAAAAGCATATAAGTCAGAATCTGATCGGCATCCTGCGATTCAGCTAGTTCTTTATTTTCTTTCCAGAATTCATCCTTATTCTTGCCTATTGCCTGAATAAAAGCGTACTCCTGCATATTTCCCGGCGAAAGGGTACCGTCGAAGTCGTATATTAATGCCACAATGGGTTTTTCTTTTTTGCTCATAGTTCTTTTCGGTTATTCAGCAAAGGTAATAAAATAGTTTACCATTGCTGTATACAGTGATTTTTTTTATGTAACAAAAATACCTGTACCAAGGTTCTTCTTAACCGTTGATACAGGTGTATATTGCTATAAAAGATATTTGTTTATTTATTCAGTACTCCCAGTTCAGAAATGGTTATAAACTGTTTGCCACCGATCTCGCTCAGCGGAACGAGTTTCAGGTAACGGGCATTGTATTCCTCTCCGAAATGTACAAACTGTGGAATCGGATTATGCATGATGTTACTGAATTCTCCGCTGCATGTGCATTTCTCCCAGTTTTTACCGTCAGCACTTACATAGAACTGATAAGTATAGATTGTTCCAGATTTGTTTTCACCTTCAACCGGAGCATAGGTAAATCCTTTGATTCTGGTTGTTTCTCACAGGTCAATCACCAGTGGAGAGAGATCTTTGCTCTTCCAGAAGGTACTTGTATTGTTATCAATTGCTGCTGAAGCATCGGCTGGGGTGGTTTTCCATTCTTTCTGAGAAACATCAGTCAGCTTTAAATTTTCTGTATTCTCTGAGATCGGTTTAGCATAATAGGCTCCTACATTGCGCACATTAGCTTCAAGGCGGCTTTCCTTAATGGTAATTCTGATTTTATTGGCAGTGCAGGCGGGGAAGCGTGCAAGTTGTTTATATCCTACCGTTTTTCCGCGGGCTACCTCTCTCCATTTATTCTTATTGAAAACCTCTATGACAAACGATTCAATTCGCTGACCTTTAGAAATATCTTCCTGCAGTAACACAGTATTAATCTTTGATCCGGATTTCAGGGCGTAGATTTTGGACGATCCAGGAGCTGCCTTCCAGAGTTTGTTTCCCTGGATCACTTTGTTATCTGCAAATGTCTGCTTGATATAGGATGCAAACTCTTTGAGACGTTTCACATCGTTTTCATTAATCAGTCCTCTTCTGTCGGGAGGAATATTGAGTAACAGTACAGAATTGTATCCAACTGACTGGAAATAGATAGTTGTCAGCTTTTCAAGAGATTTTACCTGATTGTCTTCTTCTGAATGGTAGAACCATCCCGGACGGATAGAAACGTCTACTTCGGAAGGATACCAGAAAAGTTCTTTAGCCTTGGCTAGAATGCTACGGCTACCCAAATCATTCGATTGCTGGTCTATTTTCAATGCCTTGTTTACATTTGCAGAACGTTCATAAATTCCAGGTGCCAGTGCAGTGGAACTCCATTCTGCTTCACGGCCCATACCGCTTTCATTGCCTACCCAGCGAACATCATCACCCATAATTGCCATTACAGCATCTGGTTGCAGACGTTTAATGGTGTTATAAAAAGCATTCCAGTCATATATTTGTTTTTTCCCGTTAGGACCTTCGCCGTTTGCTCCGTCAAACCATACTTCATTTACTTTTCCGTAATTTGTCAGTAGCTCCGTAAGTTCCTGGATAAAGAATTTATTGTATGCCTGAGAGTCGCCATAGCAGGAAGCGTTTCTATCCCAAGGAGATAGATAAATGCCGAATTTCATTCCGTACTTGTCGCAAGCTTTTTTTAAATCACCTACAACATCACCTTTTCCATTTTTCCAGTTTGATGATGCTACAGAATGTTTTGTAGCTTTTGTGGGCCACAGACAGAAACCATCGTGATGCTTTGCGGTTAGAATAACCATTTTAAATCCACACTCTTTCAGGTTTCGCACCCACTGCTCAGCATCCAGTTTCGTAGGATTGAAGAGTTTCTCGTCTTCTTTTCCGTTACCCCACTCATTGCCAGTAAAGGTATTGATACCGAAATGGAGGAAAGCTGTAAGTTCAGTCTTTTGCCAGGCAAGTTGTTGATTAGAGGGTACAAGCCTTGCGGCCATCTCCATTTTCTGTTCCGGAGAGGCATTTTCTGGAAATTCAAGGTGTTTTGTATAGTACTTCTCTGTTTGCTGTGCCTGTGCAGCAAGTAAAGTAAGAAATACGCTTAGAATGCTTAAACTGAGTCTTTTCATCTTTTAGGTTTTAGGTGAATTTAAATATTTGAATACCTATTCATACAGGTGTTTAATCTTTGTATCATATAGGGATACTTTCCTGATATTGTGAATGCAAACTTAAGTAAAAGCTCTGATGTTTTCAAATTATCTAAAGTCTTTTTATGTATAGAGATCATGATGCTAAACATTAAGGATACTTTATCTGTTTCTATAATCAAAAACAGTAAGTAATATGAAAACAATATTATCTCTTTTATTATCCATGTCTGTTCCTTTATTATCTGCTTGTGCACAAACCACCGATAAACAGATAAATACTGAGACCGTAAAATCATTGGATATAAAAAGATACATGGGCATGTGGTATGAGATAGCCCGGTTCGATCATCGTTTTGAAAGAGGTTTGGTTGGTTGTACAGCAGAATATACTCTTTTGCCGGATGGTAAAATTCAGGTACTGAACAGCGGTTACAAAAACGATTTTAACGGTAAATATAAAACAGCCAAAGGAAAAGCCAAGCTTCCCAATCCGGCAGAACCGGGTAAGCTGAAAGTGTCTTTCTTTCTTTGGTTCTATGGGGACTATTATGTGATGGAACTTGATAAAGATTATAAGTATGTTTTAATAGGCAGTAGTTCGGATAAGTATCTTTGGATTCTTAGCCGTACGCCCCAACTTCCGTCGGAAACTCTGGAACTGATTCTTGATAAAGCTCGACAGCGGGGATATGATGTCTCAAAGCTAATTTGGGTAAAACAAAAAGAAGAAATAAATCAAACAACAATAAAAATGAGAACATTGACTCCTGAGGAAAAGGCTGTTATTATTAATAAAGGGACCGAACGACCTTTTACCGGAATTTATTATAATAATCACGAGAAAGGAACCTATTATTGCAAACAATGTGGCGCTGCACTGTATCGTTCAGAAGATAAATTTGATTCCGGTTGCGGGTGGCCAAGTTTCGATGATGAAATACCCGGTGCGGTAAAAAGAATACCCGATGCTGACGGCAGGCGTACAGAAATAGTTTGTGCCAAATGCGGCGGACATCTCGGGCATGTATTTAAAGGAGAAGGCTTTACTCCAAAGAACATCCGCCATTGTGTAAACTCCATTTCTCTTGATTTCGAACCTAAATAAAAAGAGAACCCTGTACGGAACAATTTTCAGTGGGACTATTTATATAAAAAAGACCGGTTAGGCTATTGTCCGTCAAAACCTCCGTCTCCACCACTTCCGGTTGAAACATAACCAACAGTCGTCACAACTGAACTGGATGTGAAAGTTGTGAATTCAATATGTACTAGTTGCCCGGATGTGGTTGAACTATCTATAACGTTTTTTTTCAATGAATCAGCATTCCCCTATATGTAATATACTTATCTTTGCAGAGTAAACGCCCACTTAATTTATATGGATGAGAATGTTCTCGAAAAGCTAAAAATACTTGCTGAATCGGCAAAGTATGATGTTTCCTGCTCTTCCAGCGGAACTACCCGCTCTAATACAAAAGGTGGGATAGGAAGTGCTGCGGGGTGGGGCATCTGCCACAGCTTTGCCGAGGATGGGCGGTGCATTTCGCTTCTGAAGATTATGCTGACCAATTACTGTATTTACGATTGTGCGTATTGCATTAATCGCCGAAGCAATGATCTGAGACGAGCTACATTTTCGGTTTCGGAACTGGTAAATCTTACCATCGAGTTTTATCGTAGAAATTACATTGAAGGGCTGTTTCTGAGTTCAGGGGTAGTTCGTAATCCGGATTATACCATGGAGCGGCTGGTCAGGGTAGCAAAAGATTTGCGTTTGGTACATCGTTTTAACGGATATATTCATCTCAAGAGTATTCCCGGAGCAAGCCAGGAACTGGTCAATGAAGCCGGCTTGTATGCCGACAGGCTCAGTGTGAATATCGAGATACCGAACGAGAAAAGCCTGCAACGACTGGCCCCTGAGAAAGATTTCCAAAGTGTATTTAAACCAATGCAGTACATTCAGCAAGGAGTTCTGGAGAATGCTGAAGAACGAAAGAAATTTCGTTATGCTCCCCGCTTTGCTCCGGCCGGACAAAGTACGCAGATGATTGTGGGAGCAACAGCCGATACAGATAAAGATATACTCTATTTGTCGTCTTCCCTTTATAATCGTCCCAGCATGAAGAGAGTCTACTATTCAGGCTATGTTTCTGTAAATGAGTACGACAAACGTCTGCCGGCACTTAAACAGCCCCCTTTGGTTAGGGAAAATCGTCTTTATCAGGCCGACTGGCTCCTTCGGTTCTATCAGTTCAAGGTAGACGAGATTGTGAATGATGCATATCCCGATCTGGATCTGGAGATTGATCCTAAACTATCATGGGCTTTGCGCCATCCCGAATCTTTTCCAGTAGATATTAACAAGGCTGACTATGAAATGATTCTTCGTGTGCCTGGAATCGGAGTAAAATCTGCCAAGCTGATTGTTGCATCCCGACAATTTTCCCGTCTGGGAGCATATCAGCTGAAAAAGATAGGTGTAGTAATGAAGAAAGCGCAATATTTTATTACCTGCAATGAACTTACAATGCGTTCTATAAATGACATGAATCCTGATACCGTGCGTCGTCTGCTCACAGTTAAGTCCGGCAGAAAGGTGGACGACAGACAATTGATGTTACCATTTAAAGAAGAAGAAAATGATAGCCTTCATTTACGATAAAACCTTTGAAGGATTGCTGACGGCTGTTTTCGATGCCTATTTTCGCAAAACATTTCCGGAAGCATTACGGGCAGAAGGAGAACCGTTACCGTTGTTTTGCGATGAGGCCCTCACAATCTGTACGGATAAAGAGAAAGCTGAACGTGTATGGAAAGGACTGCAAAAGAAACTTTCGTCTACTGCACTTTCGTGTCTTACGGCATGCTGGCTTTCCGAACTTCCCGAGATAGATATACTTCTTTTTCGTTATATACGTAAAGCCATTGATGCACCTGGTTCCATTGAACTTAATTTTGGTGATACAGATGTGTTAGAGGTAACAAAAATATGCAAAAAAGTAGCTAATGAAAGAGAAAGAGTACTTCAGTTTCTCCGTTTTCAGAAAGCAGCGGACGGAACTTTCTTTGCTGCTATAGAGCCTATGTATAATGTGCTATCATTAGTCGTGAGCCACTTTCAGGATCGTTTTGCCGACCAGAAATGGCTTGTCTATGATCTTAAGCGGGAGTATGGTTATTATTATGATCTTTCCACGGTAACTGAAGTGCGTTTTGAGGACAAGGAATCTCATCTTCTTTCCGGCATATTAAGTGACGACCTGATGGTGCAGGACGAAAAGCTCTTTCAGCAGTTATGGAAGGAATACTTTAAATCAATCGCCATCAAAGAACGTCTCAATCCTAAACTTCACAAACAGCATTTGCCTGTTCGTTTCTGGAAATATTTGACAGAGAAACAGAAATAATTATTTTTTTTCTGCGTAGTTATTAAAAAAAAATGTAATATTGTACACTGTAATTCTTAAATCTAATAAATAAACAGTGAACAATGAAAAAGATATCTTTTTTATTTTTTCTGGCCTGTAGTTTAACCGCACAGGCACAACCCTCAGCCAAGCTGGGAGTAAATAGTATTGACGAAGTAGTGAAGGCCATGACACTCGAAGAAAAAGCACAGTTATTGGTTGGCGCTTCTATGGCAAACTTCAGTGGCGTAGGAGCAACGGTGGGCAACACATTGAATCTGGTTTCCGGAGCTGCCGGAACCACAGTCCCTTTCCCTCGTCTGGGTATCCCGGCAACCGTAGTGTCCGATGGTCCGGCTGGAGTACGTATCTCTCCCAAGCGTGATAACGACAATGCTACTTATTATTGTACCGGTTTCCCTATTGCTACCCTGCTCGCCTCCACCTGGAATACAGACCTTGTGAAAAGTGTGGGTAAGGCCATGGGTAACGAAGTGCTTGAGTACGGTTGCGATGTACTTCTCGGACCGGGTATGAATACCCACCGTAATCCCCTTTGTGGTCGTAACTTTGAGTATTATTCCGAAGATCCGCTGATTACCGGTAAAATGGCTGCAGCAATGGTCAGCGGTGTGCAGTCGCAAGGTGTGGGTACCTCTATCAAGCATTTTGCAGGCAACAATCAGGAAACTCTCCGTACCAAGAACGATGCCCGCATCACTCAGCGAGCATTGCGCGAAATCTATCTGAAAGGTTTTGAAATTGCTGTCAAGGAAGCACAGCCCTGGACCATAATGTCATCATACAATCGCATCAATGGTTCTTATACCCAGGAAAATTACGAATTACTCACTACCATCCTACGCGATGAATGGGGTTTCAAAGGTCTTGTGATGACCGACTGGACCGGAGAGCGCAACACTGTAGCTCAGGTGCATGCCGGTAATGACCTGATGATGCCAGGACAGATAGAACAGGCAAATACCATTGTCAGTAAGGTGAAGAGTGGAGAACTTTCTGAAGCCGATGTTGATGTCTGTGTAAAACGCATGCTGCACTACATCATGCTTACTCCCCGATTCAGACAATACAAGTATAGTAACAAACCAGATCTGAAAGCCCATGCAGCTATTACCCGCAGCTCTGCTGCAGAGGGAATGGTACTTCTGAAGAATGATAATGCTGCTCTGCCTATTGCCGCAGGTTTGCAGAACATCGCTCTTTTCGGAAATACCTCTTACAACTTTATTGCAGGCGGTACCGGTTCCGGAGATGTAAATAAGGCTTATGTAGTCGATTTGCAGCAGGGATTACAGAACGCGGGTTTTGGCATTCAGCCTAAAATTAAAGCCGTGTACGAGAAATATAAAACTTACCAGGATGAGAAACTTCAGGATCTTAATAATTCACGCAGTTGGTTCCTGGGACCGTTACGCCCTGAAGAGATCTCGTTTGACGAACTCTTTCTGAATATATATGCGGAGAAATCAGATATTGCCATTATTACCTTCGGCCGCAATTCGGGTGAGGGCAACGACCGTGGCCTCAATGGCGATTTTGAACTGAACCAGTCAGAACGTGCATTGCTTAATGGCGTTACCCGTGCTTTCCATGCCAAAGGAAAGAAGGTTGTGGTTATCCTTAATATAGGTGGTGTTATTGAAACTGCTTCCTGGAAACATCTTCCCGATGCTATTCTTCTAGCCTGGCAGGCTGGTCAGGAAGGCGGTAATACAGTAGCCGATGTGCTGAAAGGAGCTGTTAATCCTTCAGGTCATTTGGCAATGACCTTCCCGGTTGACTATATTGATCATCCTTCATCACGGAACTTCCCTGCAGGTTGTATATTTACTTGGGACGATGAACAGAACCCGTTGCTGCTTAATAAAAAAGATATCGGTTATACCAACTACGATGAAGATATCTGGATAGGTTATCGCTATTTCAGTACCAATAACAAAGAGGTGTCTTATCCGTTTGGTTTCGGACTCTCTTATACTACTTTCAGTTATAGTAATGCAAGTGTGAAGAAGACAGGTAGCGAATGGAAAGTCTCCGTAAAGGTAACCAATACAGGAAAGGTTGCAGGAAAAGAAGTTGCTCAGGTTTATGTGAAGGCTGCTCCGGGAGAAATCAAGAAACCGTTGTGTGAGCTTAAAGCCTTTGGTAAGACACAACTGCTTGCACCGGGACAAAGCGAGACACTGACAATGACCATTAAAAATTCCGATCTGGCTTCATTTAATGAAGATAAATCAGCCTGGGTTGTTGATGCCGGACAATATACTGCTCTTATTGGCGCTTCAGTAGCCGACATCCGCCAGTCAGTTCCATTTTCTGTAGCTAAACCACAGATCACTGAGGTACACAATGTGATGAAATTGAATAGCGAAATTAACAGGATGAAGTAAAACTGAATTAATTTCATAAAGAAAGAAGAGGTGATTTCAACCAGGAAACCACCTCTTCTTTTTGTGTTTTTATGTCTAGTGTCTTACTTCCATAAGTTCCATTTCAAAAGTAAGAGTAGAACCAGATCCTTTGAAATGTGATCTTTTCACTACATGTAGTGAATTTATTTCAGAATTGGCAATAGAATTCTTGATGCCTGATCTTGCTGATGAAGAATTTTAATAGTTGATTTAATATAATCAGAATCATTGCAATGATATATATCCACGAATTGTTGTGGATTTCTATCCACAAGAGGGAACCATGAACTTTGAATCTGTATCATTACCCGATGCCCTTTCTTAAACGTATGAGCAATATCACTTAACTTAAAAGAGACTGTTGTGGGACTATTGGTAATAAAAACTTCCGGTTTTTCAAAACTGTTCCGGTATTTGCCGCGCATAACATCTCCGCGAACTAACATCTGATAACCATTCATCAGATAATTCTTTCCATTTCCTTGTCCATATATCTTTGTATCGTAAGAGAAATCATCAGGGAATACATCGATAAGTTTTACAACAAAATCCGCATCCGTACTTGAAATCGTGACTTTTAAGTCGGCAATAAGTTCTCCTCCAAGTGTCAGGTCGTCAGCAAGCGGTTCTGTCTCAAAAGAAATAACATCCGGACGACGTGCTGTGAAACGTTGATCTTCGGTCATATACTCATATCCACGATATCTTTGAATATTGTTTGAATAAGGAACTGGTTTCGATGGATCGGAAATATATTCTGTATATGAATCTGTCATAACGGGAGGGGTAAACTTCAGATCTCCCTTGTCTCCTAAATATAGAGGAGTCATCACTGTTTCTTTCGGAGGCCACGATTCAAATTCCTTCCATTTATTTTCTCCGGAAAAGAATACTTTTGCTTTTTTAGGTTGTTCCAGATCTCCTTTCCCTTTTAGATAATAATTAAAAAACTGATTCTCGAGTTCCTTGAAACAGACTGCGGTGCAGCTCCCAAAGCGGATATTTCCCAGATGGTCTGTATTGTATCCCCATCCGCCGTGGCTCCATGGACCTATAAGCAGATTCAGATTTGTTTTGGGGCTCTGTTCTTTTATTGCTTTATATAATCCCCATGTGCCATAAGCATCTTCAGCATCAAACAAACCGCCAACCACAAGAACAGCAGGCTTGATATTGTAACATCCGTTGCGGGTATTACGAGCCTTCCACCATGCATCGTAGTCGGGATGTTTCATCATATCGTTCCAGAATCTTATACTGTCGCCAAGCATTCTGGTGAGATTCTTTATTGCTCCGGATTTTAAAAAGAAAGAATACTCGTCTGTGGTATAATAAGTGGCACCTCCCGGTTGAGTGGTAGTGGGTACCGGACGGGGACGATCAACAGAAGAGATAAAATTAAAGGCATCACTTAGCATCAATGCACCATTGTGGTGCACATCATCTCCCATAAACCAGTCGGTTACAGGTGCCTGCGGGCAAACAGCCTTAATGGCAGGGTGATTGCTTAATCCAGCCATAAGCGAATAGAAACCCGGATATGAACAGCCTGATACTCCGGCTTTGCCATTGTTGTGAGCAGCGTTTTTCAATAGCCAGTCTACCGTGTCATAGGTATCACTGGCTTCATCAACATCTGTTTCCCTTGACTTATCAGGATTAAACGGGCGGATATTTATAAAATCTCCCTCGCTCATCCATCGTCCGCGAACATCTTGAACCACAAGGATATACCCTTCTTTGGAATACTCACTCCATGAATCCCATAGCATAGAGCTTATCTCTTTTCCGTAAGGTCCGGCAGCGTAAGGAGTGCGCATAATCAAAATAGGATGTTTTTCTGATTTGGAAACAGGTTCGTAAACTGCAGTATAAAGTTTAATGCCGTCTCTCATGGGAATCATGACTTCCCTCTTAGTGTAATTTTCCTTCACCCATTTTTCATCAATAACCTGTGAATAAGTTATTGCGAAAAAAAACGTAAGAACTAACAATACATATGTGCGTTTCATGTTAATTAGATATAAGTTATTGTCTGTTTTATCTATCACACAAATGTAGCTATTCTGTTTTAAATAAAGTATCTGTTTCGAAGGAATTTATGTTGATATTGTCTGGCTCAGACTGGAACTAATGATCTGGGAAACAGGTGTGATTTCAGAATATTCTTTCTTGTACAAAGGAATAGTAAATTTAAAGTTGCTACCTTTTCCTATTTCACTCTCTGTCCATATCTTTCCACCGTGCTTTTCTACAAACTCTTTGCAGATAAAAAGTCCTAAACCTGTTCCTTCTTCCCCGTCGGTTCCATTCGTTGTGTATTGTTCTGATAATTTCCAGAGTCTGGCCTGGTTCTCAGGACTAATCCCAATTCCATTGTCAGATACTGAAACAACAAGATTTTCGTTTTTCTTTTCACAATAAACGGTAATACAACCGTTTGGGTATGTAAATTTTATGGCATTTGATATTAAGTTTCTCAATATTGTTTTAAACATATTCAGATCTGCAAAGATCAAGGATTTCTCATGCTCAATAAAATTTATAGTGATGTTCTTTTTTTGTATCTGATTAGATAGGTTATGAATTACTGCCTGATAAAGGTCTTCAAAATAGATTCTCTGAGGATTAAAAGTTAATTTGCCTAATTGTGTTTTAGACCATAGTAAAATGTCTTCCAGTAACTCATAGGTTTGATGGCTTGTCTGGCTGATTAATTTTATTTGTTCTTCGATCTGATTGATACTGAACTCTTTCAGATTTTCAGCCAGAAGATCTGAAAAGCCTAACAATACGACAAACGGATTTCTTAAATCGTGTGCTATGATGGAAAAGAACTTATCCTTTGTTGTATTAATTTCTTTCAGTTCAAGGTTCGCTTCGTTCAGCTGATCTAATGTCTCTTGAAGAGTGTGTTTTTCTTTTATCAGTTGCCGTTGCAGGTTGATTGTTTCGCGGTTCAGATCGTACATTGATTCATATTGCTTGATAAGTTTCTTTGCATCTGCAACACCCACAATAAGCAATTCGTTGTTTTTGATGAAGATCTGCGACTTGATTGATTTAACATTATCTGTCGTAATGTCGCCCAATGTCAGAAAGCCCTCATAAACCATCGAAGAGTCACTTTCTATCTTAACCAGCTTATCGAAAGTTGGGTTTATCAGACATTTACAAGGTTCACCTTCAAAGAAAGAAGCCATCGCTTTGTTTGCAAAGACCAGATTTCCGTCAGTGGAAAACAGTGCCACGCAGATATAATTTTTATTGAAAACAGACGACTTAATTTCATCTATCCAATTTGTAAACAGTAAGTTTATATGCTCCTTTTCCATCGTTTGACTGATTTAATTAAGGATATTATTTTTTCAGAATTTGTTCAACTCTATATAAATCAGAGACATAACTTACGTTTTTATACTCCATCAGAATGTCCTGTCCACCGTGTCTGAAGGCTTGTCCACCAACCATAACAGGAAGATCAGAAAATTTGTCTCTGATAGATTCCAGCATGTTTTCCAGGTTGGGCAGATAAAAATCCATGCTCACAGATATAGCAATAAGGTCGGGCTTAACATCACTTATGAAATTGATCAGATCAGTGGTTCGCACATTTGCGCCAAGGAGAAAAGTATCCCAGCCACTCATTTCAAAAATATGGGTGACCATTTTTATGCCAACCTGATGAAACTCATTTTCACCGCATGCAGCAATAACTTTTTTATTTACTTTATTATCTGTAATAACTTTCAAATACAGTTCATTTAGTATGGCTTCGACTATCATAGTTGCTAAATGCTCTGAAGCAACACTGATTTTGCCATATTCCCACATCTCCCCGATATCATAGAGAGCTTTTCTGATATGGTCTTCATAGATATCCTCTACTGCTACATTGTTGCTAAGTAAGTTACCAATATATTCAAAGCACTTTAACCTGTTTCCTGTAATTAACGAATTAAGGAATTTACTGTTTTCTGAGCTACTAATCATTGTTTTATTGCATTAGCCTTTACATCATTCACTAAATTTTAGAATCTGTTAGAATAGAACAATAAAAGAGTAAGAGTGTTCTCTTAACATTCGTGTTTTTTTTATTTTAGGATATCAGATTTAAAGTAAACAAAGAATAAGTGATTTCAATGAAATCTAAAACGCATCACCCCGCGAAACTACTGAAGAGCTCGCGGGGTGATAAAGTCTATTTTTAGAATGGAGTATTACCAGATCTTTACAATCTGATTTTCAGGACGCCACATTTTATCGCCTTTTTTCACTCCGAATGCCTGGTAGAACTCGGGCATATTGGATAGCGGACCAAGGACTCTCCATTTGGCAGGAGCGTGTTCGTTGCTCTTTATCTGGTTTGAGATGGCTTCAGGACGTATGTTCTGCATCCATGCCAGTGCGTAGCCAAGAAAGAAACGCTGGTTTGGGTTCAGACCGGCAATGATTTCATTGTTTTTGTATTGTTTGGTATTCTTGAATGCATCGAATCCCATTACTACTCCTCCCAGATCCGCAATGTTTTCTCCCTGAGTCAGTTCACCGTTGATGTGAAGATTGTCTACAGCCACATAATCGTTGAACTGCTTCACAATCATTTTTGTCTTTTGGGTAAACTTGGTTCTATCTTCGTTGGTCCACCAGTTGCTAAGGTTGCCAAGTTCATTGTATTTGCAACCTTGATCGTCGAAACCATGTGTAATTTCATGTCCGAAGGTTCCGCCAATGATGGAGTAGAGCAGGGCATCGTCGGCCATTTTCCCTTCGTAACCGGGAACGATGATGTTGCAACCCGGAATCACGATTTCATTGTTCGACGGATTGTAATACGCATTGTAGGTTTGCGGTTCCATGCCCCATTCTTTTCGGTCTACCGGTTTGCCGTATTTGCTTATCATGTAGTTAAATTCCCATTTATTGGCGCTCATTACATTCTTTACATAAGAGGAACGGTCAATCTGCATGGCACTCAGGTCTTTCCATTTCTCTGGATAACCAACTTTCATAATTACAGCATTGAGCTTCTTTAGCGCTTTTTCTTTGGTAGATGCACTCATCCAGTCGAGTGCTTTGATGCGCTGTGCAAAAACCGATTTGATGGCGTTCCCTATTTCTTCCAGCTTTTCTTTGGTTCCTTTGGGCAAATACTCGTTTACATATACCTGACCAATCAGTTCACCAAGTGACCCGTCGGTTTGTTCCACAACACGCTTCCATCTGGGTTTTGGCTCTTTTATACCACGCAGGGCAGAAGCATAGAAGTTGAAGCTTTCCATGTAGGTTTTATTGTCCAGATAAGCAGTCAGTCCATTCAATATATGGAATTTGAGGTAATTCTTCCAGTCGTCTATCGTGTATTTCTTCAGATAGCCGTTTAACGCGGTAAGGAATTCAGGCTGGCCAACAACCACGCTATCCACCTTCGTCAGTCCGGTACCATTTATAAAAACCTTCCAATCGAGGTTCGGTGTTAATGCAGTCAGTTTGGCGAATGTCATTTTGTTATAGTTGGCTAACGGGTCACGGGTATCTTCCCGTTTGCGTGATGTTTTTGCCAGAGCTGTTTCCATCTCCATCAGTTTTGCAGCAGCCTGCTTCGCTTTTGATTTATCGTAACCCATGATTGCGAACATGTTACCCACATAGGTCACGAACTTTTCTCGGATAGCTTTGGAACTTGCATCCGTATCCACATAGTAGCTTCGGTCTGGCATACTTAGTCCGCCCTGAGTAATGTATACCTGGTACTTGCTGCTGTTCTTATCGTCCTGAGTAACATACATACCCAATAACGGAGATGATGATACTGTATGGATATAAGATGCTTCCCTGATAATGCCGTTCAGATCCCTGATATTATCTATTTTGGTGAAATCGCCTTTCAGATCGCTGATACCTTTTTTATTCAGCGAAATACTGTCCATTCCTGTAGAGAAGAAGTCGCCAATTTTCTGTTTGTTACTACCCTTCGGTGCATTCTGAATGGCAGCCGATGATTCACAGATATTACGGACCTGCGCGTTTATGGTATCCTGAATAAGCTGGAATATTCCATTACTTTGTTCGCTGGCTGGAATCGGGTTTTGTTTGAACCATTTGCCATTGGCAAACTGAAAGAAATCATCTCCGGCTTTTGTTGTAGAGTCGATGTGTGAAGCCAGGGCATCACCCTTTTCCGATGAAAATTTTGCCTGCTTGCACGATATTGTGATTGTTGCCAGAGCAATGCAGCTCAGAGCCTTAAACATTCCTTTTTTCATAGATTAATATTTTAGTTGTTTTAAATTATTATATATTAAAAGCTATTTATCTTTACTATTGTAACCGTTTCAGGATAACCGGATGAGTATAGAATTTATTTGTTTCATCAACCATTTTCAGTAATTCGGACCAGCCTGAAACCGGAACAAAAGATTTTTTATATACTTTCTGTGCCGAGATTCTGAGTATATTACCGGTAATAGATGCGGTGGATGCAAACGAACCGTATTCATTGTCCATCCTGAAATTAAGATTTTCAATCCCCTGCACCTCATAATCCTTCGGAATCTCTACCTGTATTTCATACATATAAGTACGCGGAGTAGACATAATAGCATTTACCGAACGGTTGCGTTCCTGTTCTGCCGGTGCCCATTGAACTCCTATCAGTTTTCCTGCATCGAGCATAAAGTTGTTTCCTGCTTTCTTAACCAATCCCTCTACACTGTATTTTACGGTGTATTGAAAGTCTGGATTTGCGGGTGTTATGCCTATGGTATCCATTGAAAAACTGAGTACATCTTTGGGTACAAAATCATGATAGAGGTTAATCTCTTGTTTGATGTTGTCTTTCTGCTCTTTCCGCTTTTTGTCGAAATAGGCTTTGTACTCGTCAATGTATTTACGTGAATTTTTATCTTCTTCCATTTCCTCTAGTAATGTCTTGTTTATCAGCAGATACTTGCGCATTACAGCATCCCAGTCTTCATCAAGAACCAACAAACGCTGAAAATCACTTTTCAGATCGCCGGTGTATTTGTTTTCACGGTTTACGACTAGTTCAAGCGGATTACTTTGTGAGAAAGCAACCTGCATTTTTACGGTGTTCTTGTTTTGGTCAGCCGTGGTTTGCGGTATGATATACTCGCTGCTATCTCCTGTAATGCCAACTGGCTTGTTTCTTGTATAGCCAGTAACAGCAATGGTTGAAGCTTTTTCTCCCTGGAGGCCTGCCGGAATCTCGGTTGCTGCACCAAAACCTTTGGTAAAAAAGAAGAGTTGTTTATTGTCATTGGCAGTAGCGATACAGTGTAGATCCTCTGTATCGGTGACCTCATTCATTCGGGCGCCGTTCTTACTGGTTACAAATCCCAGTTTACATTCTATCTGATTCTCTTTCAGCAGTTGCTCCAGCCGGATCATAAACTGTGAAGGCGGAAAGTAATTCATATTGTCTGGCCAGTATAACCGAAGTGCATCATAAATGTATATAGCCAGTGCTTCCTTAGTTGCGTCCGGAGACTGTTGTTTATAGTTCTGTATAGCTGTTGCCACCTTTTTATTGATGTTTTTCAATCCGAACATCTGAGATTTCTGAGTGGCCAATATGCATTTGGTGTCGTTTAATATGTCTTCGTACGGAATGTTGCTGTAAACTCCGCTTTTACGTGCACTCGCAGGCTTGTAAATCAGGTTTGAGGTATTGTTCAGTACCTGCATCCGGATCATGGGGAGATCGCGCAAAGCTGATAACCATCGTGTATTTTCAAGATTGTCAATCTTAAGAAGATCCTGCTTTTCCACATCAAGAATGGTGGTTTTATCGTCTGTAACGGAGGTTTTCATCTCCGGAGCTCCGTTGATGGAACGATATTCCACGGTTAGCTTATTTCCGAATCCGCAATGAACGGAATAGGAGAGAGTGGGATATTCTGAAAAGAAAGCAAAAATCAGCGAAGGTACATTCTCACTTTCCAGATCCTTTTCTTTATGGATGAAGTAATCAAGAATATCGCCTATCTGCAGATCGGGAATAGCCAGCTTCTTATAGGCTTCCTTGTTGCTCTTTCCTTCCGTAACGCTCACAGCTTCACTGGCTACGTCGACCTCCCGAATGGTGCCGTCCGGTTTTATTATCCGGGCTCCAATCAACGTTCTGAATTTATTGAAACCATAAAACCCCCTTGTTTCCAATTCTTTCCTGAAAGAGACCTCAGAAAATTCTTTCAGGGCTGCCTTGTCATTTATCTTAACCAGGAATCGCTCGGTGTCTGTGTAATACATATTCGGACTGAAACCACCACTTTGCAGGAAGCTTGCTAATTTATTCTGCCTTTTAGCTTCAACTTGTTTGTATCTGGCTATGATAACAGCTGATTCATTCCTGTACTTGTCAGGAACGTTATAGTTCCTGAATTGGGGCAGATCCCATCCCCAGACTTCTGCTCTCACTTGTTTGTCATGTTCGGTGTCATCGGCGGCATGAAGCATATCCGGAAATATAAACAGGGCCAGAATCAGCCAAAGAATGCAGGAAAATTGTTTCATTGTATGTTAGTTATAGTTTTTTTAAAGTAATTTGTTCCATATAAACTTTTCTGATGGCAGATATCTGGTCATTCCACTCTTTAAAATGACTCTTTTTTATCCATGGATCGAACAAGGTTATCTCTTTCCGATAGATAATCTTATTATCCTTCTGAGTATACGAAACGGTAAAAAGAAGGTTACTATTCTTAAATGTCTGACCGGAAGGAAGTCCGGTAACCTTATATCCCTGAGGAATCTGAATCGTGAACTGCCTTACGGTGCGATCTTTAAACGGGAAGAGGTAGTCGTTTTCTCGTTTGGTGGTATCGATAGTTATTTCCGTATAGTCTTTTATGGCATCCGGATCAATGTATAGCTCATCCTGAAAGGCTTGTATGGCCGATTTGCGCTCCACCTGAAAACTAATGGAGAGGCAGTCCGACTGGGACTCCGTTCCGGAAAGGAAAATATCCGTGGCTTTGTCCTGCACTTTTCCTTTCTCAAGAAACTGCCTGATAACATTGGTCTGTTTGTCCTTCTCCGTAGCATGAATCTGCAATAAGGTCAATTGTTTTGATTCCCCGTAAAAGGAGTTTACGGCCTTGCCACTCAGTGCTCCGGAGGTAACTGTATATTCGCACGAAAGGCTGTCCGTGTTTTGTGCAGGAGAAACGGTAGGAGTGTTCTCTATCAGATAGTTGTCCCCGTCTTCGATCATGGCTTTTCTTCCTTGTATCGACTGTGAATACTGACCTAATGGCATATACTTTATGGTCGGATCAAGGAAATAGAGTTTATTGTTCCACTTCAAAGCACATATCATGTGATTTGAAGTGGGTAATGGGACTGTGAAGTCGAAATCAATCTGATTTGTGGCTATCCAGACAAGCCGTGCATCGAAACCGGCGGTTACGAGCAGCGATTTCAGTAAATTGGCCATTCCTTTGCAGTCACCATATTTTTTCTGAAGCACATTCTGTGCGTCATCCGGTTTGAATCCCATGACTCCATACTCGTTGGCAATGTAGCGGATATTATCTTGTACCCATGCATAAATCGCTTTGATCTTGCTTTCCGGAGTGCTATAATCTTTGACTATTTCCTGCAGTTTATTACGGATAATCGTTGAATCACTGTTGTCCTGAAGGGTAGCGCCGTGATTCCATTGATAAAGACTGCTTAGATTGTCAAAAATGGATTGTCTGGATTTACCGGTGGTTGCTGTTTTGGAAACGATTATCAGATGTGGGTAGATATAGGAAAATCCCGGACTGTAAGGTTCCTGTTTTTCTGCCTTCTGATTCTCAATGTGATAGATGTAGGTATGTGTCTTTTCCTTTTCATCAGTTATAACCTCTTTCTTAACATTTGTGCCAAAATTCTTCTCATAAATATCAATGTCCATCCAATAGGGAACAACCAGTTTAACGGTTTTGTTTTTCACAAACTGTGGTTCAGACAGATAGGCTCCTGAGAAATAGTGCGGATCGTGAAAAATCTTTTTAAAGGAGACTTCCGCGTTTCTGTTTTTCAGTGTAAAGGGTAAATTCAGCGTGCAGATTTTAGTGTCGTTATAAAACAGTCCTTCTTCCTGATACATGCTGTACTCAGGTTTTACCCCTTTCAATCCCTTAACCCGGACGTTTTCTACTTCTGAGGAATTATCGTAGAACTTAGCTAAAACTATCTTTTCCGATATTCTGGTACATTCGTATGCAGCTGATGATTTTTCCTCAATAAACGGTTCTTTGTTGTCATTGAGTTTAAAGGTGAATACATCCTCCATGCTGGTGATAATTACATTATCATCTTCTGTCTGTGCAAAGATGGAAGTGCAGCAAAAGCAAAGGAAAAAGCAAATGATGAATCGTGTTCGTTTATTCATGGTCTACTTGCCGGTCATTAATATTGAAGTTTCTGAATTCTTGTGTTTGTTATATAATGGGGCAAATGTATAAAATAATTCTGGTTTTATACCATGAAAAATGTAAAATATCTGTTTGTGTGTTTTACTACTTTGTCCAGCTTACCTGGTTCCATTTAATAATATGATACCCCTATTTGCTTTTTACAGGCATTCGCTCCCAGAGCCACAGCGGAATCATTCTCCAGAAAAACACCAGAATAGCATATCGGTTATCAATCATTGCAATGCGCTTTTTCTTTTTCAGAGCACGGATAATCCGTTCTGCAACATGATCGGGTTTCATAAGCAGGGGGTAATTGCCGTCTTTCAGAAGATCTGTCTGAACAAATCCGGGACGGATATCAGTAAAGGTAATATTCAGTTTCTCCATGTGTGAGAGCTGTGCCAGTGCATTGATATAAGAGTTCTGAAAACGCTTGGTCGCTGAGTAGGCCGGAGCAGCGCCCAGCCCCTTTGTCCCGGCAATGGAACTGATCACTGCCAGATGGCCTCCTCCCTTTTCCCTGAAGTAGTTAAAGGCAGCTGTAACCATTCGGATAAATCCATCCACATTGGTCTTTGCCGTGTTAATCTCAATATCAGCTTTCAATGCAATATTCTGGCTACCCACACCAGAACTGAGCAGAAACAGATCCATCCCACCCAGTTTATCGATGAGCAGTTGTAACTTCTCAGGCGCATCTTCTTTTGTCACATCCAACTCCTGTATCTCAACCAGATCGGGTGCAGTGGACCGAAACTCCTCCAATGCTTCTTTTCGTCTGCCGGCTACGCCCACATGCCATCCCAGTTTCAGATAACCTTTTGCAACTTCGTATCCAATGCCGGAAGTAGCTCCTATAATGATTACTTTTTTCATCTTATTTGTTTTAGAAAAAACAAATATAACTTATTTATTTTTATTCTATGAAATATTCATATAATTTGTAACAAGGATTCTCTATCTCAATAAATTCAGATAACATTGTTTTATTTACAATTAATTATCCGGTTTTTTTTTGTATTTTGCACAATGCTTTTGTGATTAATAATGCACTCATTTCAAATGAATTATAAATAATCGTTAAAGATTAATGGCATGATTGGAGCAATTGCGGGAGATATTGTTGGTTCTCTCGCCTAAGGTTTGTAGCTTCTCTGTTTGAAAATAATAGTCCATAATATAAAAATTAGTAAGAATATATGAATATAAAAATAGCCTGTATCCTGTTAATCAGTGCCTTCCTGCCTATTGCAGTGCAAGCACAGCCTCTAAGAGATAGCACCCAGATAAAAAAAAGCTATACGGTGGACGAAGTTGTTGTGACTGGTACGCGGAATGAAACAGATATACGCCATTTACCAATGAGCATATCCGTGGTCAACCGGCAACAGATTGATCAACGTTATGAACAATCTTTACTCCCGTTATTGACCGAGCAAGTACCGGGACTTTTCACCACCGGACGTGGTATTATGGGATACGGCGTATCAACAGGTGCTGCAGGTGGTATGAGTTTACGAGGGGTGGGTGGTAGTCCCACTACCGAGTTGTTAGTTCTTATCGATGGGCATCCGCAATACATGGGATTGATGGGACACCCTTTAGCCGATGCTGACCAGTCTATGCTGGTCGAACGCGTGGAAGTGGTACGCGGTCCTGCATCGGTTTTATATGGCTCGAATGCGATGGGTGGCGTTATTAACATCGTAACACGTAAGTTAGAGGAAGATGGCATAAAGAACGATGTGAGATTGAGCTATGGTTCATACAACACGCTGACAACCGAAGCTTCCAGCCGCATCCGCAAAGGGCGTTTCAGCAGTGTTGCTACGGCTTCTTACAATCGGACAGATGGACATCGGGAAAACATGGACTTCGATCAATATAGCGGTTATCTGAAATTAGGATATGAGTTCAGCCGCGCATGGAACATCTTTGCCGATGCCAATCTTACGCATTTCAATGCATCCAATCCGGGAATGGTGACTGCTCCTGTTTTAGACAATGATTCACGCATTACCCGGGGAATGGCTTCTTTCTCAATTGAAAATAATTACAACCGCACTTCGGGTGCTTTGAAGTTCTTTTATAATTGGGGACGGCACAAAATCAATGACGGCTATTCTGCAGGACAAGATCCGCTCGACTATCGGTTTAATTCCAAAGACCGGATGTTGGGCATCACATGGTATCAAAGTGCCACTCTCTTCACAGGCAACCGAATTACATTCGGGGTAGATTATCAACACCTTGGTGGGGAGGCATGGAATCAGTTTACGGACAGTCGCACAGAAATTGCAGATAAAACAGAAAACGAGATAGCCGGTTATCTGGATTTCCGGCAGGCACTCGGCACACTCTTTACGCTGGACATTGGCCAGCGTGTGGATCATCACTCACAAACCGGAACGGAATGGATACCTCAGGCAGGATTGTCTATGCACTTGCCCCGGACAGCCGAACTGAAAGCAATGGTAAGCAAAGGTTTCCGCAATCCCACTATCCGCGAACTTTATATGTTCCGCCCGCAAAACCCCGATTTGAAGCCAGAAAGGATGATAAACTATGAAATATCCTTTTCTCAGAGCCTGATGAACAAAGCCCTTTCGTATGGTCTGAACCTTTATTATATCAACGGTGACAATATGATTCAGACAGTGCCTGTTAATGGCAGGCCTATGAACATCAATACAGGGAAAATAGAAAACCGGGGTGTGGAAACAAATGTCAGTTACCGGATGAATCCTTCATGGATGTTTGCCGCCAATTACAGTTGGCTGAGAATGAAATATCCCGTAGTGGCAGCTCCCGAACATAAGTTATATGCCGGCGCTGATTATTCACGGGGAAAATGGAATGTATCAACCGGTGTGCAATATGTCTGCGGACTTTATACCTCTATCAATCCTGAAACGAAAGAAAATTTTGTGTTGTGGAATTTGAGGGGAAGCTATCGTTTGTGTCGTTTTGCTCATCTGTTTGTACGTGGAGAGAATCTATTAGCACAATGTTATGAAATAAATGCCGGTTATCCCATGCCGGGAACTACAATAATGGGTGGTATTAATTTAAACTTTTAATATAAATGAATATGGAAGCAACAACTATTAAATTTTATTCGCTGAATTACAGTAATGTGAAAACCTATCTGGCAGCCTCTCTTTTTGTTATTGGTAACATGGTTTTACCACAACTTTGCCATTTAGTACCGCAAGGTGGTATTACCTTATTGCCAATTTATTTCTTTACGCTTATTGGTGCGTATAAGTACGGCTGGAAAGTAGGATTACTGACTGGAATTCTTTCACCGTTGCTGAATTCTCTGCTTTTCGGAATGCCTCTGCCAGCTGCATTGCCTGCTATTCTTTTTAAGTCGGTATTGCTTGCAGTAGCTGCCGGATTTGCTGCCGGATATTATAAACGAATTTCCGTACCCATTTTGATTATGATAGTTCTTTTTTATCAGGTAGCAGGAACATTAATGGAATGGTTAATGGTCAGAAATTTCTATTCAGCAATTCAAGATTTCCGCATGGGCGTTCCAGGTATGCTAGTGCAAATCTTTGGTGGTTTTCTTTTAATTAAATATTTAATCCGTAAATAACTAAATAAAGAATTTATTATGAGGAATTTAGGGTTCGGGCTTATGCGTTTGCCGCTGAAAGATCAGAATGATCAGTCCAGCATCGACATGGAGACTATGAACAAAATGGTGGATACTTTCCTGGAAAGAGGTTTTACTTACTTTGATACCGCATATATGTATCATGCGTTTAAGAGTGAAATTGCTGCAAGAGAGTCTTTGGTAAAACGTCATAAAAGAGATAGTTTTACTTTGGCAAGCAAACTGCCGGTAATGTTTCTGAAAACAAAAGAAGATCAGGAACAGATTTTTAATGAGCAGCTGGAGAAATGTGGCGTGGATTATTTTGATTATTATCTTCTTCATGCTTTGAGCATTTCACATTATAAGATAGCTCAGAATTTTGACAGTTTCGCTTTTATTCAGAAAAAGAAAGAAGAAGGAAAAATCAGACATATCGGATTTTCCTATCATGATAACGCTGAATTATTAGATGAAATCCTGACAGCACATCCGGAAGTTGACTTTGTACAGTTACAGATTAATTATTTAGATTGGAACAATGAAAGTATCCAGTCAAGGAAATGTTATGAAGTGGCAAGAAAGCACCATAAGCCGGTTATTGTTATGGAGCCTATCAAAGGCGGTACGCTGGCAAAGATACCCGAAAAAGCAGAAAAACTTCTGAAAGATTATCATCCGGAGATGTCAGTGCCTTCCTGGGCTATCAGATTTGCAGCAAGCCACGAAGGAATCATGATGGTATTAAGCGGAATGTCCAACATGGAACAGTTGCTGGATAATACCGGATATATGCAGGAATTTCAGCCGCTTACTCAGGAAGAACACAATGTTATAAACAATGTGATAACGGTTATAAATGAAGCTATTGAAATTCCGTGTACGGCTTGCCGGTATTGCGTGGAAGGATGCCCTAAACTAATAGCTATTCCTGAATATTTTGCATTGTATAATGCAGAAAAGCAAGTGTTGAATACCGGATTCTCTACCCATGGTGTATATTATGCCAATTATGCAAAGACATACGGAAAGGCATCAGATTGTATCGGATGCAAGAAGTGTGAAAAAAGTTGTCCGCAACACATACCTATCGCTGATTGGATGAAAAAGGTGGCTGAGACTTTTGAATAGGTTTTACTTTGTATGTAAAAAAATAGAATAAAATATTGAAGATTATAGAAATAGGCAAAAGTATTTGATAACAAACTTATGAAACGCTTTTTTCTATATCTGATTGCGTTTATAGTTTCGGTTTTTGTGCAAGCGACGTCACAAAAACCGAAGCTATTTTTTATGAATGACTCTTGTAAGCTCGTAAAGTCCTGTTCCACAGATATCAGAGTTTATCTTTCTTGGCGGAAGTATTCTAAGTCAATAACTATCAAAGAATTTCTGGATCTAAGGTGACATAACACGAGTTCCAAAGCTGATAACTCATTATTTCACGGTAATCATTACCTCTCTTTTTGTGTGCCTCTCCTTTATCCATACAAAACTTATTGATGCCATTCGTTGTTTATACATAATATAAATAAGAAATTACTATTATGAAATATGAACTAGCAATTATAGGTGGCGGACCTGCAGGCTATAATGCTGCAGAAAGAGCAGCAGCAAACGGACTGAAAACAGTTCTTTTTGAGAAGAATGCAATTGGAGGTGTATGCCTTAATGAAGGTTGCATTCCTACCAAAACATTGTTATATTCGGCAAAGATTCTGGATAATATAAAAAGTGCTTCAAAATATGGAATCCTGGCTGACGATAATCCTGGTTTCGACTTTGAGAAAATCATGAGCCGTAAAGATAAGGTTGTAAAGAAGCTTACTTCAGGAGTAAGGATGAAATTAACTGCTCACGGAGTTTACACGGTTCAGGGAACAGCTTCTATTCTGGATGAAACAGAAGAAGGAATACGTATATCTTGTGGTGAAGAGATCTTTGCCGTGAAATATGTATTACTCTGTGCTGGCTCAGAAACAGTTATCCCACCTATCAAAGGTTTATCCGAAACCGAATACCTTACATCGAAAGAAGCACTGGAGCTCAAAGCATTGCCAAATTCTCTAGCCATTATAGGAGGAGGAGTAATCGGAATGGAGTTTGCCTCATTTTTCAACAGCATGGGTGTTAAAGTTACCGTTATTGAAATGATGCCCGAAATACTGGGAGTAATGGATAAGGAAACATCTGCTATGCTTAGGACTGATTACACCAAGAAGGGTGTACGCTTTTTAGTTGACACGAAAGTTACGGAAGTATCTGCCGGTAAAGTCTTTGTTGAAAGGAATGGTAAGCCCGAAACAATAGACGTTGAAAAGATTCTGATGAGTGTAGGGAGAAGACCCGTTACTGCAAATTTAGGAATTGAGAAGCTTAAGATTGAACTTCAGAGAAGCGGAGTGAAAGTTAATGAGTTTATGCAGACAAGTCACCCCCGTGTTTATGCTTGTGGTGATATTACAGGTTATTCTTTACTTGCACATACTGCTATCCGCGAAGGTGAAGTAGCTGTCAATCATATTCTGGGAGAAGATGATAAAATGAACTATGATGCTATCCCCGGAGTGGTATACACAAATCCTGAAATGGCGGGGGCTGGAAAAACAGAAGAAGAGTTAATTGCAGATGGAGTTAGTTATCATGTACTGAAACTACCTATGGCCTATTCCGGACGATTCGTAGCCGAAAATGAGCTTGGTAATGGGCTGTGTAAGTTGATTATAGATGATAACAATCGTATTATAGGATGTCATCTGTTAGGAAATCCGGCATCGGAACTAATTGTAAGCATGAGTATGGCTATTGAAAAAGGATATACGGTTGATGAACTCAGAAAGCAAATATTCCCGCATCCTACAGTTAGTGAGATTATTCGTGAAACTCTGTTTGCATAGTAAGTTAAACCCATTTATAATCAATGAATATGTTTTGCATAAATAATTCGCATACCGATGCCTGTTTCAATCTGGCTGCAGAAGAATACCTCCTTCGTTCTTTCTCAGAAAATATTTTTATGCTATGGCAGAATGAGCCATCGGTCATTATAGGTAAACATCAGAATGTATGGGCTGAGGTTAACCTGGATTTTGTAAGAGACAATCACATAAAAGTGGTTCGTCGGTATTCGGGAGGTGGGGCAGTATATCACGATGCCGGTAATCTTAACTTTACCTTTATTGAAAACAGTAGCAATGCCGATTTCAATAAATACGCAGTTCAGATTCAGCACCTTCTTAAAGAAATAGGTATAGAAGCAAAGGCTGATGAACGAAGAGCACTTACTCTCAATGGTTTAAAGATATCGGGAAGTGCGCAGTGTATTCATAAGAACAGAGTGATGTATCATGCTACACTCCTTTTCTCAACAAATCTGGCAAATCTGTCCGCTGCTTTATTGCCCCATCTTTCGCAGCTTGATAACAAAGAAGCAAATCAGCGTCCTGTTTACGTAAAATCAGTCCGGAGTCCGGTAACCAATATCCGGGAATATATACCCGGCTCAATGCAAATCAATGATTTAAAGAATGTGATAATGAATTATTTTATGAGCAACAAGACAGATAACAATACATATACTTTTAACAAAAAAGATATAGAAGCCATCAGGCAGTTAAGAGAGGAGAAGTATTCCACTTCCGATTGGATTTTTAATGCATCATATTTAAAATAAAAATTATTAGCTATGGCTACATTTGAAATAAAAATGCCCAAACTGGGCGAAAGTATTACTGAAGGTACCATTATGACATGGTCAGTAAAAGTAGGCGATATTATTAAAGAAGACGATATCTTGTTTGAAGTGAGCACAGCCAAGGTGAGTGCTGAAATTCCTTCTCCGGTAGATGGAAAGATTCTTGAACTTCTATTTAAGGAAGGAGATACTGTTGCAGTGGGTACTGTGGTTGCTATTGTACAACTTGATGGAGATTCTGATGAAGAGAGTGCCGTAACATCTGCAAGTACTGCTGCACCAATAAATAATGCAAAGGAAGAGGATGCCAGATGGCTTTCTCCTATTGTACTTCAGATTGCTCAGGAAGCACAACTGTCTCAGGAAGAGTTGGATAGTATTCCTGGTACAGGTTATTCAGGACGATTAAGTAAAAAAGATATTAAAGACTATGTAGATCAAAAAAAGAAAGGTGTTCAACCGTCTGTTCGTACTACAGAGCCAAAGGCTGTTGCTGAGACAAAACAAACTGTTGAGGCTAAATTGGTTGCAGAGGTTAAACCCGCCATTGAATCTAAGACTACAACGGTCAGTGAAACAAAGTCTGCACCGTCTCCGTTACCTTCAATTCCAGTATCTGAGGGTGATGAGGTTGTTGAGATGGACTTTGTCCGCCGTATAATTGCCGATCATATGGTCCTTTCTAAGAATGTATCGCCACATGTTACTACCGTGGTCGAAGTTGATGTAACCAAGCTTGTCCGTTGGCGTGAGCGCAATAAAGAGGCTTTCGCACGTCGTGAAGGTATACCACTTACATACATGCCGGCTATTGTGGAAGCCGTAACGAAAGCGTTGCAGGAATTCCGTTATGTAAATGCTTCGGTTGATGGCTATCGCATGATTCTAAAGAAAAAAATAAATATTGGTGTTGCGGTATCACTCAATGATGGAAACCTTATTGTTCCCGTTATTCATAATGCCGATAAGTTAAGCCTAAGTGGACTTGCCGGCAGTATTGATACTCTTGCCGCCAAAGCCCGTAGTAATAAACTTTCCCCCGATGATATTCAGGGTGGAACTTTCACCATTACTAACTTTGGTACTTTCAAGAATATAATGGGTACACCTATCATTAATCAACCGGAGGTAGCTATTCTTGGTGTAGGTTATATTGAGAAAAAACCTGCTGTTGTTGAAACTCCCGAAGGCGATACCATTGCTATCCGTCACAAGATGTATCTTTCACTTTCTTATGATCACCGTATTGTGAATGGTGCTATGGGAGGTGCTTTTCTGAAACGCATTGCTGATTATCTGGAAAACTGGAATGCATGATTTACTGATTGATCGTAATTTTTAAAGAAAGAATAAAATGAAAAAGTTCGATATAAAGACAACTGATAAAGCGACTCTCAAAAAATGGTACCATCTGATGACGCTTGGCAGAGCAATTGATGAGAAAGCTCCTGCCTATTTATTGCAATCATTGGGATGGTCGTTTCATGCACCTTATGCCGGGCATGATGGTATTCAGCTTGCTATGGGGCAAGTCTTTACAAAAGGGGAAGATTTCCTGTTCCCTTATTATCGTGATATGCTTGCTGCGCTTTCTGCTGGAATGACTGCAGAAGAGATTATCCTTAATGGATTATCCAAAGCTACAGATCTCACAAGTGGAGGACGACACATGTCCAATCATTTTGCAAAGATGGAGTGGAACATAGAGAATATTTCATCGGCCACTGGTACTCAGGATCTTCATGCTGTTGGTGTAGCTCGTGCCATGGTGTATTATGGTCACAAAGGAGTGGCCATTACTTCTCATGGCGAGGCTTCAGTATCCGAAGGGTTTGTCTATGAAGCTATAAACGGGGCAAGTACAGAATGTTTACCTGTAATCTTCGTAATTCAGGATAATGGTTTCGGTATATCTGTTCCTAAAAAAGATCAGACGGCTAATCGTAAGGTTGCTGCTAACTTTTCCGGATTCAAGAATCTCAAAATCATCTATTGCAATGGCAAAGATGTGTTCGATTCCGTGAATGCCATGACCGAGGCCCGCGAATATGCTATCTCCACACATAATCCTGTTATTGTTCATGCAAACTGTGTGCGTATTGGTTCACACTCTAATTCAGATAAACAGACACTATATCGTGATGAAAATGAATTATCTTATGTGAAAGCTGCCGATCCACTATACAAATTCCGGCGGATGCTATTGCGTTACGAGAGGTTTACGGAGGATGAACTTAAGAAGATTGAGGAAGAAGCAAAGAAAGAGCTGAGTGCAGCCAATAAGAAAGCCATTGCAGCACCCGATCCCGACGCATCAACTGTTCTCGATTTTGTACTTCCTGAACCTTATCTGCCTAAAGTCTACATTGATGGAACTCACAACAAGGAGGGAGAAAAAACGAACCTTGTCACTGCCATCAATGAAACATTAAAGGCTGAGTTCAGATACAATCCTGATACTTTTTTGTGGGGACAGGATGTTGCTAACAAAGATAAAGGTGGTGTGTTTAATGTTACCAAAGGCTTGCAACAGGAGTTTGGCATAAAGCGAGTATTTAATGCACCAATAGCAGAGGATTATATTGTTGGTACAGCTAATGGAATGAGCCGTTTCGATCCTAAAATACGAATAGTCATTGAGGGAGCCGAGTTTGCCGATTATTTCTGGCCGGGTGTTGAGCAATATGTTGAGTGTACACACGAGTACTGGCGGAGCAATGGACAGTTTGTTCCAAATGTAACAGTACGTCTTGCTTCCGGAGGTTATATTGGCGGAGGATTGTATCATTCGCAAACACTTGAAGGAGCACTAACCACACTCCCCGGTGCCCGCATTGTATATCCTTCCTTTGCCGATGATGCCGCCGGATTATTACGTACCAGTATGCGTTCCAAAGGATTCACCTTATTCCTTGAACCAAAAGCATTGTATAATGCCGTTGAGGCTGCCACTGTAGTTCCCGATGATTTTGAAGTTCCTTTTGGAAAAGCCAGAATTCGTCGTGAAGGTACCGATCTTAGCATTATTACTTATGGAAATACAACCCATTTCTGTCTTGCAGTAGCGGAACGTCTGGCAAAAGAGCATAACTGGAGCGTGGAGGTAATAGATCTTCGTTCACTTATTCCGCTTGATAAAGAGACTATCTTTGAGTCTGTAAAGAAAACCAGTAAGGTACTGGTAGTGCACGAAGATAAAGTCTTTTCAGGATTTGGAGCCGAGATTGCAGCAATGATCGGAACAGAAATGTTTCGTTATTTGGATGCACCTATTCAGCGGGTAGGTTCAATCTTTACACCTGTGGGATTCCATCCTAATTTTGAAAAAGCCATTCTTCCCGGCGAAGATCGTATATATAAGGCAGCAAAAGAGTTACTTGAATATTAATAAATAAGAAACATAAGCGATGAAAAAGATTGGATTATTTTATGGAACGAGTACCACCAAAACAGCTGCCATTGCGCAAAAAATACAAGAGGCATTTGGTCAGGCCGATTTAGATATCGTTCCAATAGAGAGTGCGTGGAAAGAAGAGTTTCTGACTTATAACTATTTGATAGTAGGCACTTCCACCTGGTTTGATGGCGAGTTGCCCACTTACTGGGATGAGGTAATGCCAGAACTTACAGCTTTAGAACTTCAGGATAAAAAAGTAGCGATCTTTGGTCTTGGAGATCAGGTTAATTATCCTGATAATTTTGTTGACGGAATAGGTGTTCTGGCAGAAGCATTTGAAACGGCCGGAGCAAAACTTGTAGGGCTGACTTCTCCGGAGGGGTATACCTTTAATCAGTCTCATGCGCTGAAAGACGGTAAACTTCTGGGGCTGGCTCTGGATATTGAGAATCAGTCAGATCAGACAGAAAAAAGAATCAAGGATTGGGTAGAACAGCTCAAAGCTGAATTCAGTTTATAATATTATTATCTAAATCAAAACAATTATGGCAACTAAAAAACAAGCAATTCCAGAGGGGTATAGTACGTTAACCCCATATCTCAACATTAAAGGGGCAGTGGAAGCAATCGAATTTTATAAGAAAGCATTTGGTGCAAAAGAAATAACCAGACTGACAATGCCCGATGGGAGCATTGCGCATGCTGAGATAGAAATCGGTGATTCAAAGATTATGCTTGCAGAAGAAAATCCTCAATGGGGCAATCTTAGTCCGATGGCATTGGGAGGTTCACCCGTTACCCTTTGTTTGTATGTTGAGGACGTGGATGCCGTGTTTGCACAGGCACTTAAAGAAGGAGCAAAAGTATTAGCCGGAATGGAAGTAAAAGACCAATTCTATGGCGACCGTGCAGGAAGCCTTACAGATCCTTTCGGACACAAATGGTCTGTAATGACACATATTGAGGATGTCTCAACAGAAGAAATGCAAAAACGAATGGATGCTATGTTTTAATAAATTCCAGGGGATATCTCACCCCTAATAATTCACTTCAAAGATCAGGGCAGAGTAGGGGTCTATTTTCCCGGCTGCCCTGGTTCTTTACTTTTTTATATTCTTTATGCTCATATATTGTTTTTATGTGCTATATCTCAAATTTGCTTTTATCCATGGGTACAGCACCCACTTCCGAACCAAAAAGATTCAGAATCTGATTTACTTTGTCAAGGCGTAAAGATTGCTTTCCCCGTTCCAGTTCACGCACAAAACGAAGTCCAACTCCCGACTTCTCAGATAGCTCAACTTGCGTAAGATTATACTGCTTACGCATCTGCTTTACATATTTGGAAAGAGATAGATATTCCATATTATACCCGTTTGGGTACAAATATAGAAAATTAAATAGATATTGTACCCTTTTGGGTATAATATTATGTCTTTATTGATTCTTTGTACCCGATTGGGTATAAAATGAGGTTTTTAAATGCTGGTTGAATACTTTTTAAACACTATTTATCTGAAAGTGTCTTTTGTTCCAATGCTCCCTTTCTTATAATGCAGACCCCATTTTCATAAGGTTCACTTGTCCTTTGCCAGTAATTTAAAAGAGATTGGCGGGCTATTCTTAATTCTTCTTTGCTGAAAGTATTATATAAAGCACTTGGGGAGCTGAAATAGCGATGCTCTCCAGTCTGTTTTAATTCTAAATGAATAACTCTTTTTCCTTCCATGCTGCAAATATAACAGAAGTATTTTTATAGATAAAAAAATGATGCTTTTTTATTTATATTTAAGTTGTTTATGTTATTATATAATATAAAAAATACTATATTTGTACTGTTAAATCAATGAAAAATAGTTATGGTATACACAATGGATGGCAAGCCGCAATCTGAGAATTCTTCTATACGAACAATCTCGATATCGAATCAGAACAGGACAAAATGGTTAACTAATATGCCAGTGCTTGGTTGGACAAATAATCCTCACTTTGCACTTGTATTTGAAAGTGAGAGTGATGCCGTATGCTTTGAAGAGTCTGAAGAGGCTAAAGAATTTATGGAGGATGAACTCGAAGAATTGGTGTGGAGTAATACATTTGAAACCATTTATCAGTAATTATTCTGATAATACATCTCTTACAATAAATAATATTTTGAAAGAAGTATAGAATTATGTCAGACGTTCATTCCAAAGAAACACGAAGTTACAATATGTCTATGATTAAAGGCAAAAACACAAAGCCTGAGATGATAGTACGTAAGTATCTTTTTAGTAAAGGATTTCGCTACCGTGTCAATGTTAAAGAGCTACCAGGAAAGCCTGATATTGTTTTGCGTAAATACCGGACGGTGATTTTTATAAATGGATGTTTCTGGCATGGTCATAAGGGATGCAGATATTTTGTTATTCCAAAGACACGGACTGAATGGTGGAGGGCAAAGATTGATAAGAATATTGCCCGTGATGCAGAAGTAAGAGATAAACTTCGCTCTATGGGTTGGCGAACAATGGTTGTTTGGGAATGTCAGCTTAAGCCGAAGCAACGTGAAAATACATTGAATGAAATTGCATTACTTCTTGAAAAAATATATCTGGAACTTTATAAGAATAGAAGTGTCGTGGATGAATAGCTGGAAATGCAAATTGTAGTTTGATAATAAGAGAATATTTATTGAACAGTTTATTAATATATGGCTTGGTAAAATCTCTGTCAATATTGTTTTTATAATGCTGTTTTCTAATAAATTTCAATCAAGCTCTTATTTTTATATGTTTATCAAAATGCTTTTTATATATTTGTAAATGATTAGAAAATGAGACGTCATTCAACAAGCAGGTTTAATTGTATTACTATTAAACCTGCTTGTTGAATTATTTTTTTTAATTTGAAAAAGAGATTAATAAAAGAATATATATTGGTTGCAAAGTAATTGTAATCTATAAATGTGGAATAGGGAATAATTTATTTTATTCAAGAATAATTAATGAAATCAGAAAATAGAAAAATTCGTTTTATAGATTTATTTGCAGGTGCAGGCGGTCTGAGCGAAGGTTTTATCCGACAAGGATTTGAACCTGTTGCACACGTAGAGATGGACGGGGCGGCCTGTAACACCTTGCGTACACGTACAGCCTACCATTATTTGAAAGAGACAAGCCGGTTTGATAAATACATTGATTACCTCAAAGGTAATATCAAGAGGTCAGAACTGTATAGTCTTTTACCTGATAAACTCAAAAAGTCTGTAATAAATTCAGCCATCGGAGAAGAAAATAATCAAATGATATTCGATCGGATTGATGAAATTAATGCCGGAGGGAAAATAGATTTGATTATTGGGGGGCCACCCTGCCAGGCATACTCATTGATTGGACGTGCTGCTGATAAAAATAAGATGAAAGACGATGGACGTAACTTTCTGTATGTTCAGTATGGAGAGTTTATCAAAAAATACCAGCCGGATTATTTTGTATTTGAAAATGTTATAGGTCTTTATTCTGCTAAAGATAAAGAAGGCAACAGATACCTTGATAAGCTGATTGATTTATATCGGGAACTTGGATATGAAACGGAATACACAACATTAAATGCTGCTGATTTTGGTGTATTGCAACAACGTAGAAGAGTTATTCTGATAGGGAAAAAAGGCACACAAAAAGGCTTTTATCCTGAATTTATAAAACTACCGAAACAGGTTACTGTTGATGAAGTTTTCAAAGGTCTCCCTAAACTGAAAGCCGGTGAAGGGACAATGGGACTAACCCCCTACTTATCATGTGAAGCGTCTGAATATCTGCTGGAAAAGAAAATAATGAACGGTCTCGACTTTACAACGCTTCACGTAGCCAGACCTCAAAACGAACAAGACAAAGAGATTTACCGCATTGCAATAAAAAAATGGATGGATAAGGGAGAACGTTTGAATTATAATGATTTGGAAGACAGATTGCAAACACATAAAAACAGACATTCCTTTGTTGACCGTTTTAAGGTGGTAGCTCCAAACTTGAATGCATCTCAAACAGTGGTAGCTCACATTGCCAAAGACGGACACTATTATATACACCCAGATATTGAACAGAATCGTTCTCTTTCAGTAAGAGAAGCAGCACGTTTACAGTCATTTCCAGATGATTTCTATTTCGAAGGAGAATCAGAAAAACCAAGTCGAACTGCTGCATTTAAACAAATCGGGAATGCGGTACCAGTCGTTTTGGCGGAGGAAATTGCAATAAAAATAAATGAATACTTTCTTAAATACTAAATTTTATGATTGAAAACAAGGTGTATTATTTTTCTTGTAAGCCCAATTCAAGATTAGTGTTGAATTTTGACACTATTGTGACGACACCATATTCAACAGCTGGAAATTTACATGGTAAGACTGAGATTGATTCACTAACAAACGAATTAGTTTACATTCCTCAAAATGACTATACTGGGCATGTTGAATTTACATTAAGTTTTGGTAATAATAACAATAATGATAATGTTTTAGACAAAATTATTAAAGTTCAAATTCTGGTTGCAAATACATTTAAACCAAGAGCTAGAATAATAAAAATAATTGGACAGGAATTAATTTCGAATGATGTTGTTGCATTAGTTGAACTGATAAAGAACTCATTTGACGCTGATTCAAAGAATATAAAAATTCAATTCAATGACATTTTTAGTAACTCCGGTGAAATTATAATTAAAGATGATGGATGTGGAATGTCATTTGATAAAATAAATAATGTATGGCTTGAGCCAGCAACCCCTGACAAAAAATCAAACTCACAACCAACATTTAGTAGTCTCTATGGAAGAAGAATGCTTGGTGAAAAAGGAATTGGGAGATTTGCTGTTCATCGATTAGGCGATGGAATTCAACTCATTACCCGTTCAAAAAATGAAACTAGTATTTTGGATGATTATGAAACAATTGTTGAGATAGATTGGACTGAATTCACGGAAGACAAATACTTAGATGATATACCAGTAAAAGTTTACAAAAATTATTCCCCAAAAATTTTCACACAAACTACAGGAACATTTATAAAGATAACTCAAATTAATCCGTGGAAAAATAAAAAAGCAGTTTTAGATGCTGCAGTAAAGATTAAAGGCCTTGAAAGTCCTATAAAACCAAAGCAAATACAACTCCATAATAGTAATATCTCAACTCAAAATGATCCAGGCTTAGTTATTGAATTAATTTCGAATGATAATAGTCTAAATGTTGATCTAAATAACATAAAAACATTATCGGAATTACTTGATACTTCATTTTATTCTTTTAATGGAATCATTGATGAAAAAGGTAATATTCTTTATGAATATAAATTTAATAGACCTGATTATCAAGCCGAAAGAAGGAGTAACGTGGCTATTTATGACCTTAAGAAGCAAAATGTAGATTGGTTTGATACTCATACTTTAAATGAGATTGAGTCCCCTGGAATCTTTGAAGTCAATTTCTTTGCTTGGGATTTAGATACTGCTGCTTTGAAAGTTGCTGGCCTGTCTGATTACTATAGGAATATAATTAAACCAAATTCTGGAATAAGGGTTTATCGAGATAATTTTAGGGTATGGCCGTATGGAGAACCGGACGATGATTGGTTGAATCTTGATTTAACAAGACTTAATGCACCAAAAGAAAGAACAGTTTCTCGGAATCAGGTTTTTGGAGTTATACATCTCTCCTCAATAACAAATCCATGTTTAAAAGACCAATCTAATAGAGAAGGATTGATCGTTTCTCCTCAATATGAACAGTTTTATAAACTTGTTAGCGCTTCTTTAAACTTATTTGCGACTGAAAGGAAAAAAGATAAAATAAAGATTGAAAAAATATTGACTAAAAAGGGTGTTTCAGATATTGTAACTGACAGTATTAATAATGTAAGATTGAAAATCAACAAGAACAACCATTCCAATCTATATAGCTCTGATATAGACAACATTGAAAAAAAATATACTGAAAAAGTAAATGATATTTTAGAGAGATATATGATGGCGGCTGCAATTGGTATTTCTTATAGTATCCCTATTCACGAAATGAAATTGAGATTAACCTCAATCAAACACGTAATTGAAGACATCGAAAAGAATCCATTATTACAGGATAAATACTTAAGGCTACTATCTACTTACGTTAAGGAAACTGAAGATATTGTGAGAGCAGTTACATCAATAATGTCCAAACAAAAAAAGCAAACAGTTGATTTAGTAAAAGTTGCTCGAAATGTTTGTATTCTTAAAGAATCTGAATTGAATAAATACAATATAAACTACAATATAAGTTCAGATAAGGAATTCTTAGCTGAAATTGTACCTGGATTATTTAATACTGCTATTTTGAATATTGTTGATAATTCAATCTATTGGTTAAGAGCTAAAAAACATCAATTACGTCAGTCATTATTAGAGTTTCAACCCCAAATAGATATTTCATTTGGTTATAATGATGTAGGTAGAAAATATATGAGAATAAGTGATAATGGTAACGGATTTGAAGACCCATTTGAGCTATTGGTTGAGCCATATTATAGTAGAAAAGAAGATGGTCTTGGTTTAGGACTATATTTAGTAAATGAGATTGTTATAAGAAATGGAGCTAATCTTGTTGGGTATAATGATAATGGTGCAGTAATAGATATAATATTTTAATTATGAATATATTTCCAGGTAATGTTTTAATCATTGATGACCAATTTGATTTGGTTTATAAAAGTGAGGAGCCAACAGATCCATTGCAATTAATTCAATGGAATAACTTTAAAAAAGTAAAGAATTTGATTGATAATCAATGTCTTTGCTATTCTACAATTTCAAATACAACGGATATTGAATTAATTATTAGCAAAATCAAACAATATTGTAATATTAGATTGTTGATACTAGATTTAGATTTGGATGAATCTGGTGATGTTGAGGATGGAGATATTGCCATGGTTAAAACCATTATAAAGGAAGCAATAGATTCATTTGGATATTTTATTCTAGCAATTAATTCATCATATGATGAAAAATGGGACGAAATAAAAAATGAATTAATTGACGAATTCAGGGTAAAAGGTGATAATGAGAGCATTAGAAAAATTAGTTTTTTAAATATATTTTCAATCTCACTAAGTAAAAATTTGCCTGATATTGAAGTAGAAATTCTAAATATCCTATCAAATAAATTTTCAAATGAATTAGTAACACAATTTGAAGTATATGTTAATCAAGCAAAAGATGCAGTACTAAATTCATTTATAGAATTTGATTCTAATACATGGGAAGAAATATATTTGAACCTTAAGGATGATCTCGATTCAAAAGAACACATAAATTTAACTATTAATGGTCTTTTCTTTGGCTTACTAAGACAATACATGGTTAATAGTAATTATAGTACACCAGATATTGATCATCCCAAGAAGATAGAAGACATACATAAACAAGTCGACCCTATTTTACGCAAAGAAATAATACAAGGTTTTAATTATTTGCACAATAAAAATAACTATTTAGATAAACATCCAATTTGGACTGGAAATTTATATTATGACAACCTTGCATCTTTTGACTCAAAATACTTATTAGTAATTACACCTGAATGTGATATTGCACAATCTAAATCTAATGGAGTAACAATTGTTCAAGGATTTGAATTTGATGTACCATCAGGTTATGACCCTGCTAGTTATAAGGCTGATCAGCCAGTCCCGTTCAGTGTTGAAGTAGCCGGTAAAAATGGTAAGAATGAGTGGAAACCAATAGTTGAAATTGAGAATTTCTATAACAAGCAAGGGTATTATATTTTGTATCATTCAAGTTTAAATGAAAAACATGTAATTCTTGATTTCAGAAATGTAAAAAGAATTACCAATTTAGAAAAACTAAAATTGGATTTATTATTAAGAGTTAATGAACCAATAATTACTGATATAAATGATAGATTTTCTACACTATTTAACAGAAAAGGAATTCCTCGATTATCCCCGAAAAAATATCTAAGAAATTTATAATTGATTAAATAAGTAAATAAAATATTTTCTAAAATATTGAATTCTAAATTACAATGGTTGACTACAGTACTTTAGCTCTACATATTTCCGAAGAAACCCCGCCGAGAGCAAATGCAATGATCAATACGTTCAGGGCGTTTGGTTACAACTTGCAGACTGCTATTGCTGACATTATTGATAACAGTATATCAGCAAAAGCAGGAAATGTTTGGATTAATTATGTCTGGGATGGAGCAAAATCCTGGGTAACTATACTTGATGACGGTGAAGGTATGAGTCGCAGTTCTCTTGTAAACGCAATGACTCCTGGAAGTAAAGACCCGAATGACGAAAGAGATGAGAATGATTTAGGAAGATTTGGTCTTGGCCTTAAAACTTCTTCATTCTCTCAGTGCAAGGTTTTGACTGTTGCCTCAAAAATAGGAGACCATACTATATTAAAAAGATGCTGGGACTTAGATTTTGTCAATCAAACTGGAAAATGGTCATTGCTTGATTATATATCAGATGAAAGTTTTCTGGATAAGCTTTCTGAAATGAAATCAGGAATATTAGTTTTATGGCAAAACCTTGATAGGCTTGTAGGTAACTCTCTCAAAGATAATGATGCAGCCCGTAATGTGTTTCTTGAAGAGTTCGCACTTGTTGAAGAGCATCTGGGATTGGTTTTTCATAGATATCTCCAGAAAAATAAGCTGAAAATATTTATAAATGGAATTCAGATACAACCTTGGGATCCATTTATGAAAGAAGAATATGGAGGGCAGCTTATTTGTGCAGAAGGACCAGATGCTAATAATGTAACGATTAAATGTTATGTTTTACCTCATATATCAAATATGGATGCTGAAGTAAGAAAGAAAGCAAAAACAGATGACTGGTATAAGTTGCAGGGGTTTTACATCTATAGAAATGAGAGACTTTTGCTTTATGGTGATTGGTTAGGTCTGTTTTCCAAAAATGAACATTATAAAAATGCCAGAATTCTTATTGATATTCCTAACAAACTTGATCACCTTTGGAAAATAGATATTAAGAAAGCTACTGCTACGCCTTCAATTTCTATACGGAAAGACTTAGTTCGTTTAGGTAAAATGACAAGGCTTGCAGCTGCAAATATTTATCGTTTCAGAGGAAATCAGATTATGCTGGATGATTCAATTACCAGTTTCGATTTTCAGTCTGTTTGGAAAGCGTCGAAGTTGAGAGACGGTTCAGTTAAGTATTATATTAATCAGGATCATCCTATTATAACACGTTTATTGAGTTCTGATAATATAGATAGAAATGATTTGAAAATGCTTCTAAATATTATTGAGAACTCAACTCCTATTGAATCAATTATTCAGAATTATAGCGAAAATCCCGAAAGTTTTGAATTGAGATCAGAAAACCTGGAACTTGAAGAAGGCACTATTTTACTTGCTAAACTGATGTTTGATTCATTGCTTCAAACAGGTCTTAGTCGTGATTTTGCTCTAAAACAGATCTTTCATATTCAGCCTTTTAATGAATATCCCCAGTTAATAGAATACCTTAAATAGAATTTTATGATTGAAAATGCCAGAAACATTGGCCACATATTACTTGCCAAGTATAATCGGAAAGACATTACAGTTGAGACGATAGTTGAAGAGGTTAATAATATCTACTTAATGCCAACATTTAAAGATATTGATAAAGAAGAACTAATATCATTACTTGTCGGTGATTTTGAGATTCATGCTAAAGAAGCTACCCTTCTAGTAGCAGAAGATATTAAGCCTTGGTTATATGAAGAAAAATCAAAAATAAAGCCTGAGTTGTGGAATAGATACCGGATTTATATGAACCAGAAGGATTCGTCATTTCCACTCGATAATCTGGACGATATTACGGATAAGATCCTGGATAAATGCGTAAATCCAAAAACTAAGGGACGTTGGGACAGGCGTGGAATGGTCGTTGGTAATGTTCAATCAGGAAAAACAGCAAACTATACTGGACTAATAAATAAAGCTACAGATGCCGGCTATAAATTGATTATTGTAATAGCCGGAGTTCATAATAGTTTAAGAGCTCAAACTCAATATAGAATTGATGAGGGATTTATAGGTAGAGATAGTTCCGATTTCATAATAAAAAAAAGAAATAGCAAAATAGGCGTTGGCTTAATAAAGGCGGACACAGAAATCTATTCATATACTTCTACAGACAATAAAGGTGATTTTAATCGGGCAACTGCTACAAGATTAAATGTGCCGATTGGTGGTAAAAGTCCGACAGTTCTAGTAATTAAAAAGAATAAAAGTATCTTGGAGAATCTAATTTTGTGGCTTTATAATTTCGCTACCGAAGATTCAAATGGAGATAAAAAGATTTTCGATGTTCCATTACTTGTAATTGATGATGAAGCTGATAATGCTTCTGTAAATTCTGGGACAGAAATAGATATCAAAACAATAAACAGATTAATTCGTACTTTACTTAATCTGTTTAATCAAAATACATTTATTGGCTATACTGCAACACCTTATGCTAATATATTTATTCCTACAGCATGGAGTGAAGAATTGCAAACAATGGTTAAGGATGTAAGACTAAAAGTGGGAGAAGATCTTTTTCCACGTGATTTTATAGTCAACATTCCGCCACCTTCCAATTATATTGGAGCTGTAAAAGTTTTTGGTTATGAAAATGATGAAACCGGCGAAGAGTTCAATGGTTTAGATATTATTCGTTCAGCAGAGGATCAGGAACCTTACTTTCCACTTAAATTAAATAGTATAAACAAGGATGAATTGCCAGATGATGTTCCTTCAAGTTTAAAAATAGCCGTTAAGTCATTTATACTTACTTGTGCAATCCGTAGACTTAGAGGACAGGAAAATAAGCACAATTCAATGCTGGTTCATGTCGCTTTGTATGTGGCATGGATTGACAGAGTAGCTTGGCTCGTGAACGAAATAATCCGAGATTATAAATTGCAAATCCGTTCTGGACAAGGACCGTTGATCGAAGAACTTAAAGCACTATTCATCAAAGACTTTGTACCTACAACAGAGAATATTATTGAGAACCTTTCGTACAAAGATTATAAAATAAAAAAGCATGAGTGGGATGATGTCAAAGCTGTTTTAATAGATGCGGTGATGAAAATCGAAGTTCGTGCTGTTCATGGAACAAAGAATACACGTAATCTGGAATTTCATAATATAGAAGATATTAACTATAATGATTATGATAATGGGATGTCGGTAATTGCCGTTGGGGGTAATAGATTGGCTCGTGGAATTACTCTTGAAGGCTTGTCAGTAAGTTATTATCTAAGAACTACAAGGCTTTATGACTCTCTGATGCAAATGGGCAGATGGTTTGGCTTTCGGCCTGGATATGTCGATTTGTGCAGACTTTATACAACTGAACAATTGATAAACTGGTACCGGCATGTAACTTTGGCAACAGAAGAAATGCGTGCTGATTTTGATGAAATGTCAGCACTAAACAAACGACCTGTTGATTATCAGTTGAAGGTTAGGACACACCCTGAAATGGTAGCTATAAATAGACTTAGCATTACCAGTGCATATAAAATGCGTGATACTGAGAAAATAACTGTAAGCTATTCCGGTAAAACAATTCAGACTTATATTTTTGAAAAAAGTAAATCAGTAGTTTTAAACAATTACAAGAGTCTTACTTCCTTATTATTGAAGTTTACAACTCCGGACAAAGAGGAAACTAATACACTTTTATGGAGAAATGTAAATTCAGACTTAATCGTTGATTTTATTGCTTCTTACAAGCAAAACTATTTCAATGATAATGTATTGTGTAGCTATATTGAGAAACAAAGAAAAGATGGTAAACTATTGAAATGGTCAGTTGCAGTCATATTAAATTCTCAGAGCAATGTATCAGCTGGTGGACCATTAGAAGGTTTACCTGTTTTAAAACACACATTTAATTGGACTGGTGGTAGTATAAACGGCGGACTTCCTGCTCGTAACTTTGAAGAAAAACCAACTACATTGATTGTTTATGGTAAAAAAAATTCTATATTGGATAAAAGAGCTAGAATGGTTGATCTTGACATTGAAGAAGCTAATCCCAAAGAAGATAGAATTAAAGAGATAAGAAATGAATTAGAAACGCCATTATTAGTTTTATATCCATTTGATCCTCGCATCTCAGACCAGCTGGATAATGAATGTCCGTTGGTGGGGTATGGTGTATTGTTTCCTACTTTTCAGAACGAAGCTAAAGTCGAATATGTTGCGCGTCAAATGGTATTAGATGATGAAGATTCTCAGGTAGATGATGACATAGATCCAGATGATGAGTAGAATAAAAGAAATATATGAGAAACAAGCTTCTTCAATAAAGAATGAAGTTGTAAGAGAGAAAGTAGAGAGCGTTTCTGGAGTAAATTGTTATATAGGGACTATATCTTTTTCTAAAGCAAAGATTTTTTTATTGGAATTAGATGCGTCTCTGTCTGTTCATGCTAATTATTTGATGCGTTTTGTTGGCGTGGAGATTCAAATCTTACCCGTGAACAAAGATAAAAAAGAATTAGCTATCATTTTGCTTGAAAATGAGCTCTCTGATATTTTTATTCTCTTTATAGAAGATATAATAAACTCATTGACATCTGTGAAAAATGAAGAAGATGCTATTCTCGTAATATCAGAAAAGATTGGTTATTGGAAGAAGCTATTCAGCAAATTTACTGGTGGATTATTGACTCCACAACAACAGCGTGGGTTATTTGGTGAATTGTGTTTTCTAAGATTATTACTTGAAAATCTGAGTAACAGAGAAAAAATAATTAGAGGTTGGCAAGCCCCTACAGGTTCTAATCAGGATTTTTTTTACAATGGAATAGCTGTTGAAGTGAAAACATCTAAATCTAATAATCCATCAATAAAAATATCTAATGAGTTACAGCTGGATACTACTGGACTAATCAATTTGTATCTAGCATTTTATAAATTAAATGAATATCCTGGAAATCAGAATTCTCTTTCTGGATTAATAACTGTTATAAGAAATCTGTTAAGCAAAGATCTTGAATTGTTGTCAGAATTTAATGAGAAATTAGAAAGTCTTGGAATTAATTCTGAAACAGAAGTAGAATACAGCAATATTTCTTACAGTATTAGAGATGAAAGGTATTATAAGGTGGTTTCAGGATTTCCACAAATAACTAAGGCTACTATTGATAACTCAATATTTAATGTGTCCTATGAAATAGATCCAATTGGATGCTCTGATTATGAATATAGTATTAACTCAATAATAAGCGAAATAAATAATGGCAATATCTGATTCTAAAAGTAATACGGATTTTGAATTGAATTTATTTATCCAGAATCTATATCACGAAGTACAATCTCTTACATATTCTGATGATGAAGGAGACTCAAAAGAGAATAAATTTACAGAGTATGTGATGGAAATTCTTGCTGATGCAGGTGAGACTGAAGGTATAAGACTATGCCCCTATATAAAAGAAAATAAGTTTGAAAATATACAATTTAAAATTAATGGTTATGCTTTAGAGGAAGGATATGAAAATATTGACATATTTATATCATATTATATTGATACAAATGAATTGTACAGAGTTTCAAAAGTAGATTTTGATAAGCTGATAAAATGGTCGACAGGTTTCGTTAATGCTGGCTTGAAAGGATATTTAGATGAAATTGAACCGTCTTCAGAAGCTTATGGCCTTGCTAAAATTCTTAGTCAGCAAAGAAAAGAAATAATAAGAGTCAGAATATACCTTTTGTCTAATGGCGAAATACCTCATGATACGCCTAAAGATTTTAGATTGAAAAGCCTTGAAGAAATACTTGTTCGGTTTGAAGTCTGGGATATTGAACGGTTACACCGCTTGGCACAATCGAAAGGAAACAGAGAACCTATTGAAATAGATTTTGAAGAGATGATGAACACTTCTATTCCATGTCTTGAAATGCCAGTTAAAAATGAATTGTATGAATGTTATTTAGCTATAGTTCCAGGTATAATTCTTTCAACCCTCTATCAAAATTATGGTACCCGGCTTTTAGAAAGCAATGTTAGGGCTTTCTTGCAACAAACAGGAAAAGTTAACCAAGGAATTAGGGATACGATAAGAAGAGAACCTCAGATGTTTCTGACTTACAATAATGGACTTGCAACTACCGCTCAGGAGGTTAAAACAAAATTGTCCGATAATGGTCATTTGGTAATTACGTCTATTAAAGATTTTCAGATTGTAAATGGTGGACAGACTACAGCATCTTTATTTCATACATCAAGAAAATATAAAGAAGCTGATATCTCAAATGTGTTTGTTCAGATGAAGCTTACTGTGATTAAAGATGAAGAGAAAAAAAACGAGACAGTACCTTTGATTTCCAGATATGCAAATAGCCAGAATAAGGTTACAGAGCTTGATTTGTCTTCAAATAATCTTTTTTTGCAGAGGTTGGAAGAATTATCAAGGACTACTTATGCTATAAATACAGATGATCACAGCAAGCAAACAATCTGGTTCTTCGAAAGAGTTTCAGGGCAATATAAGGAAGCATTAAATAAAGAACCGACTAAAAGTAAGCAAGATGCTTTTAAATTTAAATTTCCCAAGAATCAGGTTTTAATTAAATCAGATGTTGCAAAGTATGTAAATATCTGGAAGCAACAACCATATCATGTATCAAAAGGTTCTCAGAAAAACTATATTAACTTTTTACGCGAGATTGACAAAGAGTATAAGAATAAAAAAGCCAACAGGGTTTATTGGGAAGATGTAGTAGCAAATGCAATATTATTTCAGGAAACAGATAAATTGTTTGGGAGAAAAAATAAAGATGCAATTGGTGATACAAATATAAAGTCTCATACAGTTGGTTATGCATTATCTTATTTTCATTATGTTACAGATAATAAGCTTGATCTTGGAGAAATCTGGAAAAATCAGCTGATTGAAGATGATTTGCTTTTTGAACTCAAAAAGCTGATTGTTTCTGTCTATAATTTTTTCACACATCTTGATGTTGCATTAATAAGTGAAGCTGCTAAAAGTGAAAAAATATGGAATAAATTAAAAGAGGAAAACCGGAATCCGATGAATATGAAGATTGTTGAAAGATACTTTATTTCAGAAGAAAAACACAAATCAAGGTATGAATCAAATGTTGACGAAATAAAAGAAGCAGCACAATATAATTCTCTTCAGATAATTGCAGAACAAGGACTTCGTTTCTGGGATGGTTTATGTTTGTATATGCTTAAACAAGAGTGTCTTTCATCTGTACAACAAAATTATGTTTATACTATCAGAAAGAAATTAAAATGGGATGGTGAATTAACACCTAATGAAATTGAAAAAGGGAAACATATTATAGAATTATTATCTAGTAAAGGCGTTGATTTTAATGATATCAAGAAGTTGAGTAAATTGAATGATGAGTTATCTGATCCTTCAATTATTTATAATAGGATTAAGCTTATAGATAATGATGCATGGAAAAAGATCATTGCAGTAGGTGAACAAACCGGCAAATTGAATGATAATGAGATTAGTGTAATAAAAGTAGCTATTGAGAGACTAAAGAAGCAGGAAACTATAGATTTAAGTAGATTAACGATTGTAAATATGGCTTTAGATAAAATTAGGAAATATGGTTTAAGTGTTTGATGTATAACGGATAATAAGTGATTATTCTACTCCGCCATCTTAAATAATATCTCCTCAAACAACGTCTTGTATTTTCTAGGAGTATACTTGCAATTATATAAAGTATAAATTAAATTAGAATATTCATGCTTGTATAGATTACACACAACTTTCAGATTGTCAACTTTCTTGGTGAAGCATTCTATAGTTGAGCTAGTATAACCATAGTCGGGTACAACAGTAGTATCTTTATGAAAGAAAAAGGGTGTTTCCCCATCGGGAGTACATCCTATTTCTGTTTTAGACTTAAAAACATAGGATTTAGCTTCACCTTCTGCGGGATTTTTTCCGTGGCAAGGACTTATTACTGTAGAACGTTCCTGAGAAGTTGTGAAAGTGGTAAGTATGCAATCTACACCATCATTGTATAATACAATAGCAAACTTTTCTTTTTTATCAGTTCCAAGGTCAAACTCACCATGAAGAATATTACCGGGAGTAAACATCTTAGCACTTCTTTATTTGTGCTCTGAACATCATAGTCTCTTTGGCGCCTTCGTAATTAGACAGCTTTAGTTCATCATCAGATATAATCCGGGTAAAATCAAGAGTATAATCAGATGTAGTATTTGAAGCATCAAAGTTTATGTGATTCTCTTTTTTTGCAATATCCCATAAAGAACCTTCTTTATGAGTCAATTTGACTAAATCCTTAGGAGCCATGTGCCCGAATTTAGTAATCGCACGCTCAATAATTTCAAGATCATAATCACTGAATTCGCTATCATCAAAGCTTACTTTAGGCTTAATAATTGTGCCGTCACCTTTTTTGCTCTTTTCAATATAGCTATTAAAAAGATTAGTCTCTTCCTTAATAAAGAATGTTTCCGGTGCAACAGGACCATATTGCCAGGCTTTATAATCTAGCCAGGTAATAGGAATACCTCCATCTTTTACAGCCTCTTCATCTATTAAATAAAGTAACTTTATCAGTTTTGTGTGATATAAAGGTTTCAATCTGCCAGCTAATAATACTATCAGATTCCCTATCTTATCTTTATTTACTTGAATTCCAAGGCACATAATTTAAACGTTTAGTTTCTTAACAATATAACAAGGTAGAGACTTATATGGTTTATTGTGATGCAAAGATAAACATTTTATTAAATCACAGTCTGTTTTTTATAATAATTTTTTCATCCCTAACTCCCTCACCAACCAACCACTAAAACTCTGATACACAAAACGAACCACTAGGTGAGAGATGCAAAATATCTCTCACTCATCCCTAACAAATGGCCCCATCCCTCACTATTTCGGGTATAAAAATTATAAAAAAGTCACTCTTTCACCTGCTCTACAAAAATATTCAGATAAAAGATTGCTATAAGCACTAACAAATAATACCTCTATTTCAGGGCTCAGTAAATAACTTGCTGAGCCCTGAATATATAATCAGTATAATTAAAATATCGTTCTTTCAACTATTTTTACTCCTGAAAAACAAATCGTTTTTCCTCTCCAATTGCTACTCCCTTTTTATCTTTATCCGCAGACTGATTCTAGTTGCTTCAACGCCCGTTTTACCCGCAAAATCGCTAAGCAGATTATTGCCCTGTGTTATTTACATACATAACCGAAGTTAACTAATTTTTCGGGCGAAGTTAAGTGAGTTCTCAGATGAGGGCTCATGGGTTCTCAACTGAAGGCCCATGGGTTCACAACTGAGAACTCATGGGTTCACAGATGAGTGCTCACTTAACTTCCTTTGAAGAATTTGTTATATCTGCCCGTGTAATTTGTTATATCTGCCCGTAAACCATGGTAAAATAAATTTATTAAAATTGGGTATAAATATTTGTTTTTAAGTAGATTGTGACATATCTTTAGGGTATAATTAATAAATAAAAAACATGAAAGCAACACAATTTAAAGGCTTATTGAGAAGAGAAACACAGCGAAATGTAAAACTATCTGCATTGATGGAAAATATCAAAGCAGGGACGGAAGAACAACTTGTTATTAATTTACGACATTCTTTACAATATGTAAATAGGACGGTTCATTGCACGGCGGTTGATAAATTGCCTAAGTTGTGTTTTGCAGCGGAATTTAAGAAGGCTGATGCACGGCAGGAAATGATTCATTATAATGGTGTGGTTTTACTGGAGATTGACCGCCTGGCGGGAGTGGAGGAAGCTGAGGCGGTAAGAGATGAAGTGGCGCGCTTGCCGCATACACTTGCTGCGTTTATTGGTTCCAGCGGGAAAAGTGTGAAACTGCTTGTCTCTTTTATCCGCCCCGATGATTCTTTACCGCAGACAGAAACGGATGCGGAGCTGTTTCATGCGCATGCGTATCGCAAGGCTGTGAGGTTTTACGAGGAACTGATATCCTATAAGGTAACGTTGAAACGTCCGTCATTGAATCGTTGCTGTCGTTATTCCTGTGATTCGGGCCTGTTCTTTAATCCCGAAACGAATCCCATCCTCATGAAACAGCCTTGCGAAGTGAATGCAGAGCTTATTAATGAGGGTACAGTGTATGGTGAAAATGATTCGTTACTGAGGCTGATGCCGGGGCAGCAGTACAGAAGTGTGGTTTCTTCCTTGTTCGAATCTTCGTTGCAGGCTGTTTATGAGGAGATGGGAGGCTTTCCGCAGGAGGAAGATATAAAGCCGTTTCTGGTGGCTCTGGCGGGGAACTGTTTTAAGTCGGGTGTGCCGGAGGAAGATGTGGTGAAGGGGGCAATGCTTCATTTTGATCTTCTTAAGAGGGAAATGGAGTTGAGGCTGACGGTTCATAATGTGTATCTGGGTGGAAAGAATTTTGGTGGCAAACCATGCCTGACTGCCGAGCAGCAGCTGGCTGTGAAGACGGAGGAGTTTATGGACCGCCGTTATGAGTTCCGCCACAATACGCAGACTACCGGAATGGAGTACAGGGAACGCAATTCATTTGTTTTTGATTTCCGCCCCGTAACGCAGAGGGTGTTTAACAGTATTGCGCTCAATGCTCAGAAGGAGGGCATACAGTTATGGGACAGAGATGTGACGCGCTATATCTTTTCTGACCGCACTCCGCTGTTTGCTCCTATTGAGGATTACCTGTTTAAACTTCCTGCATGGGATGGGAAAGACCGCATTCGTCTGCTGGCAGATGCTGTGCCGTGTGAGAATAAATATTGGCGCGATTTTTTTCATCGCTGGTTTCTGTGCATGGTGGCTCACTGGCAGGGAATGGATAAACAGTATGCAAACAGTACATCGCCCTTACTTGTTGGAAAACAGGGATACAAGAAATCAACGTTCTGCCTTAGCATAGTTCCGCCAGAGTTGCGTGCGTATTACACGGACAGTATTGATTTTGGCAGTAAGCGGGATGCCGAACTTTATCTCAATCGGTTTGCTTTGATAAGCATCGATGAGTTCGATCAGATAACTGTTGGTCAGCAGGCATTTCTGAAACATATACTTCAGAAGCCGGTGGTTAAAACACGCAAGCCCAACCAAAGTGTTGTGCAGGAGTTGCGCCGCTATGCTTCGTTTATTGCCACAAGCAATCATTACGATTTGCTGACAGATACTTCCGGTGGCCGCCGGTATATCTGTATAGAGGTAACGGACATTATAAAAATTCCGAAGGATATAAACTATGAACAGCTCTATGCGCAGGCAGTGAGTGAAATTCAGAGTGGAGAGCGTTATTGGTTTGACACTGAGGACGAGGCTGTTCTGATGGCCGGTAATGAGAAATTTGAAGTACAGCCTCCTGCCGAACAGCTTTTCTTGCAGTACTATCGTGCAGCCGGAAAGAATGAACCGTGTGAAAAACTGCTGGCTTCTGATATTCTGATCCGATTGCAGAAAAAGAGTGGCTTCAAACTCTCGGCTACAAAGATTACCACTTTCGGACGTATTCTGAGTAAGCTGAAAATTCCGCAGACTAGCTCGAACAAAGGCAGGCTATATAACGTGGTGGAGTGCTGAAAAAGTGAGGGTAGCCCCGGAAAGTGATGGTAGAGTGATGGATGAAAAACCATCCATCACTCTGTAATTGGTTTATATTCAGAGGTGTTTGCCTGAAAAGTGATGGAGTGAGGGTAATAAAAGCTGGTTTCGTATCCAATTGGACGATGAGCAGAATCTATTGTTATTTTACCCCCAACAATTCCACTTCAAAAATGAGAGTAGAGTAGGGCTTAATTTTTCCTGCTGCCCTGGTTCCATATCCCAGCATGTATGGAATGTAAATTATCCAGCGCGAACCAAGAGGCATGGCCTGCAAAGCTTCCTGCCAACCAGTAATAACCTCATTCACACGAAATGACTCAGGACGTTTGCGGCTAAAAGAGTCGTCAAATACCGTTCCGTCAATCATTGTACCTTTATAATGCACCTTCACGGTACTTTTCGCACCAGGCACAGGACCTTTTCCCTGTAAAATGACTTTGTACTGCACACCACAAGGCAGTTCCATAACACCCTCTTCGTTCAGGTTCTCTTCCAGAAACTGCATATTTGCTTCTTTGTAATCTTTATGCTTTAAGCTCATAATTGTTTTATTTTATTATTGAATTCTATCTGTTCGGGTATGTTTTCAGTGCAAATGTACTATAATTCCTTATATTTTTGCCAGTTTATTCCTGTCAAGGACTGTAACAACCCGGCCTTCAGTTTTGATAATGCCTTCATCCTCCAGCTCCTTTATTATACGGGCAAGTGATGGGCGTTGTACCCCGAAGTACTCAGAAAGTTGAGTTCTTGTACGTTTAAGTATAAAGTAGTTCTTTTCCGGAGTAGTCTTTTCCAATAAAAAAATAGCCAGCTTATATTTAAGGCTTTTGAGAGATATCATTTGCAACTTCATTGACAGAAAAACGGCCATATTGGAATTTAGTGTCAAGAAGTTAATCATCAGTTTTTCATTATGAACCATTTCATTGAGCCAGTCCGATTTGGCTATTTTCAGGAAAGTACACGGCTCCATTGTTACCACATCAACAGGGTATTTATTGTTATTCGCAAAGATAAAAGCCGGCGCAAGCGGCATCACAGCTTCCAGCAATTCTATTTCCAGCACATTTCCTTCCTGTGTAATCATTTGAGTCCGCACCACACCTTCTACCAGTAAATATAAATAATTGATCACCTCACCTTGCCGGACTACCGTTTCACCTTTCCTGAAACTGATTTTAGCCTTTACATTTCTTTCTAAAAAAGCATCATGCTCTTCATTACTCATATTATTGAATAGCGGGCAGATGGCTAAATCTCTTTTATTCATATCTTCTTGTTTTGCAAAATTCGTATCTGCTAAGTAAACAAACTTAATTCAGGATGATATAATTTTTCCCGATTAAATATTGTTAAAAGCTCTATAGTGTAATCTGGGTTACAGTTTTTGGCTTGTCACTCACGTACCTTTGTCGCAATAAGAAAGATGAATTGATCATCTGAAGAATTAGTACTATAAACCAATAAAAAATACAATTATGGATGAAGATGTTGAAATCTGCCATTGCAATGGCATAATGAAAAGTGAAATAGTGAAAGCTATCAAAGAAAAAGGGTTAACCACGGCAGATGAAGTAGGTGAAGAAACTACTGCCGGAACAGTTTGTGGAAGTTGCATTCCTGATATTGAAGATATATTAAATGAAGTAAACGGTTAAAGTTCAAAGGTATGAAAGATTTAAGGAGTATGAAGGTAGGTGATATTGTCACTGAAGATTTTAGGGCTGCAGAGATATTTAAACGAGAAGGCATTGATTTTTGCTGCGGTGGAAATCAAAGTTTAGAACAGGCTGCAAAAGAAAAGAATCTGAATATAGCTGAAATTGAATATAAGCTGAATAATCTGGATGAGGTAGTTTCAAACAGACAGCTAAACTATAATGACTGGAATTTAGACTTCTTGTGTGATTACATAGTAAATGAATATCATAACAAGGTTTATAAACTTTTACCTCAATTAATGGCGTATCTGAATAAGCTTGTTCAGGTTCATGGAGCTAATCATCCGGAACTGAAAGAGATTGCTGATTTGTTTTCATTGGTAAATACTGAATTACCCATACATCAGCGACAGGAAGAAGATGTGTTTTTTCCGGCTATTAAAGAAGCACTGCGCACTAATTCAGTGCAGGCCAAAGAAATAATTACTTCACAAATAGCTCCGATGATGGATGAGCATGAACTGATAGGCGGTACAATAGACAAAATAAATGTGTTGAGTAAGAGGTATTCTGTTCCGGATGATGGTTGTAATACCTATCGTCTGACTTATAAATTACTTGAAGAGTTTGAAGATGATCTGCATACGCATGTGCATCTTGAAAATAATATTTTGTATCCTAAAGCATTAAACTTAACCAAATAGAGAGGAATATTCATTGAATATTCTGAGAAAAAACAATGATTATGGAAAAAGCAAGTGAAGAATTGAGACATGAGCATGAAGCTATTAAGATAGCTCTGAATGTCTTAGACAGTATAGCAACAAAAATTCAGCAAAGTGAAAATGTAGATGTGCAGGATTTAAAAGAATTAGTTGAGTTTGTGGTTCTATTTGCCGACAAGAATCATCATGGAAAAGAAGAGGATTTATACTTCCCTTCTCTTGAGGAAGCTGGCATTCCTAAAGATGACGGACCTATTGGTGTAATGCTTGCAGAACACGAACAAGGCAGAAGCAATATCCGTGCAATGAGAGAAAGTGTTTCTGAACAAAATACAGATCTTCAAGCTTTTGAAAATGCTGCATTCTCTTATGTTGCTTTAATGAGAAATCATATTGAAAAAGAGAACAACATCTTGTTTATGATGGGAGATCGTATGATTCCCGAAGGTATACAGAATGAGCTATTAACAAAATTCAGAGAACACGAAGAAAAGGTTATTGATGAAGACAAGTATAATGAACTTCAGGCGTTACTGGCAAAGCTAGAGAATAAATATATTAGTTGACATAAATTATAAAGAAGAATGTAAAAGGCAGCAAATTCATTTGCTGCCTTTTTTTTAATATTTTCAGTTTCTGTAGTTCTTAATTAAGTCCAAAAGATTTCATATCTTCTTCTACGGTGGTGATAGTCTGAACACCAAAACTGTCCTGAACAATTTTTAAAAGGTTAGGAGTTAAGAATCCAGGCAAAGTAGGACCGATATGTGTATTCTTTATTCCAAGATATAGCAGGGCAAGATGAACAATGATTGCTTTTTGCTCGTACCAGGCAATATTAAAGATAATTGGTAATTTATTAATGTCGTCCAGCTTCAGAACTTCTTTTAATTTAAGCGCAACTACTGCCCATGAATATGAATCATTGCACTGACCGGCATCCAGTACTCTTGGTATACCATTGATGTCGCCCAATTTCAACTTGTTATAGCGATATTTAGCACATCCAGAAGTAAGAATCACAGTATCTTTTGGCAGTTGTTTTGCAAATTCAGTATAATATTCACGGCTTTTCTGACGAGCATCACAACCCGACATCACAACCATTTTTTTTATAGCTCCGGAATTAACAGCATCCAGAATCTTATCGGCAAGAGCCAACACCTGATTGTGTGCAAAACCGATAGTTATTTCACCATTCTCAATTTCTGTAGGTGGCGGACATTTCTTTGCCAGTTCTATAATTTCAGAAAAGTCTTTATGACCATTAACCAATTTCTTATCAATAACTTTCCATTCGGGCATTCCTGTAGCTCCTGTTGTAAATATCCTATCGTTATAGGTGGTTGTTTTACGCGGAGGTACCAAGCAGTTAGTGGTAAAAAGAACAGGACCATTAAATGTTTCAAATTCATCAAGCTGGCGGTGCCATGCATTTCCGTAGTTTCCCACCAGATGTTTGTACTTCTTAAAATGAGGATAGGCATGAGAAGGCAACATTTCGGAATGAGTATAAACATCAACGCCTTTACCTTCGGTTTGTATTAATAGCTGTTCCAAATCATTCAGATCGTGTCCGCTAATAAGGATACCAGGATTTTTACCAACTCCGATATTAACGTTCGAAATCTCAGGATTTCCAAAAGTGGAAGTGTTTGCTTTGTCAAGCAAAGCCATCACCTTAACTCCATGTTCACCGGTTCTTACAAGCCAGTCGAGCATATCTTTCAGGTTCATAGGTTTGGAAATCATAACAAGAGTCTCCTCCATGAAGTTGTAGACATCCTGTTCTTCGAATCCCAGATTGAAGGCATGTTCCGCATAGGCTGCAATACCTTTTATGCCAAACAATGTATACTGTTTCAATGCACGGATATCTTCGTCTTTGTCAAAGAACAAAGTGCTAACCTGCTTTGCTTTTTCATGAAAGTCTGCTTCGCTTGTTCCTTTCCAGTCAAGTGCATCATTTTTTTCACTAATACTTGCTTTTGTTTTCAGGTTATCCCGGAGAGTGATGCAATCATTGATAGCCTTCATTATTGAAACGTTATCAAAATTCGCATTTGTGATAGTTATAAACAGGCCATTAGTAATGTGCTTACTCTCTACGTTGGTATCTATCCCTTTCTTTCGGGCTTCGATAGTTGCAAATGCAAGACCCTGACACGCAAATATTAATAAATCCTGAATATTGGCGGTATCTTCTTTTTTACCGCAAACTCCGTTAATGGTGCAGCCTGTATTCTTGGCTGTCTCCTGACACTGGTTACAAAACATGCTCATAGTATTTCATTTTAGAAGTTAGTATACAATGATTTAGGCTTGGAAAAATAGTATCAGATAAACAAATATGGAGATGATTTGTTTATTTATTCCGGACTTTTATATCTATAATAACTTTTCAAAGTTTAAAAGCAAAATATTCAGAGCGGGCCATAAGCTCAGATAATTGTTTATATTTGCAGGATGAACCAGCTCTCAAAAGACATAAGAACTTATACCTTTCCCGAATTTGAAGGAAATAATCTTTCTTTTTCGCTCAGACGGCTTGAGGATTTGTATCGTATGAAACACGGCGAATCTGATATTCCGCACCGTCATGATTATTATACTATTATTTTTTTTGAGAAGGGAGCCGGAACTCATATTGTTGACTTTACAGAGTACCCGATTGAAGATCACAGTATTTATTTTATTGTTCCCGGACAGATGCATCAGGTAATTCCTACTTCTGAACCTAAAGGCTGGACAATGAAATTTACCGATGAGTTTTTAATCTCCAATTCCATTTCTGATAAACTGATAAACGGTATTTATCTGTTTAATGAATTCGGTCAGTCGCCTCCATTGTCAATCAATGAAATACAGATGCCCGTCTATCTTAATATAATTTCTCAGATAGAATTCTTTTCGAACTCACTTGAAAGTTACACTCAGGAAGCCATCGGTGCACTAATGAAGCTTTTCTTTATACAAAGCAATAATCATTGTTCGGTGTACAAGAATAATAACCCGCAGTTGCAGGAAACCACTAATCAGCTGTTGCATTCGTTTAAGCAATTGCTGAATAAGCACTATGCATCCATGCATTTAGTCTCCGATTATGCCAATAAGTTAAATGTTACAGCCGATTATCTGAATAAAACGGTGAAAAGCATTACCGGCAAATCAGCCAAAGATCATATTCAGACTAAGATAATTATCGAAGCAAAACGTTCACTGCTTTTTAGTGAGATCAGCAGCAAAGAGCTGGCTTACGAACTTGGTTTCGAAGAATCGGCCCATTTCAATAACTTTTTTAAGAAAATAACCGGTCAAACACCCTCCGAATTTCGAGTTTTAGCACGTCAGTCCTGATTTTTGCAATCATTCACCTGATTTCATTACTTCGTTCGGCATATCACTGCCGTATCTTTGTCATATCAAATTCAAAGAGAGTTTGAGTAATAAAAAAGAAGAGGTATGAAAACAATATTGCATAAATCAGAAACACGCGGGCATGCCAATCATGGCTGGCTCGACACCCACCATACTTTTAGCTTTGCCAATTATTACAATCCTCAGCGTGTACATTTTGGTATGCTTAGAGTACTCAACGACGACCAAATTGCACCAGGAGAAGGTTTCGGCAAGCATCCTCATGACAATATGGAGATAATTACCATTCCGCTTTACGGCGATCTGGAACATAAGGACAGCATGGGCAATCACGGCGTTATCACTACCGGCGAAATTCAGGTGATGAGTGCCGGGACCGGCATCTTCCATAGTGAGTTCAATAAGAATAAAGATAAAGAAGTCGGCTTACTGCAAATATGGGTACTCCCGAACAAAAAGAATGTAACACCGCGGTATGATCAGATTACCTTGGCCGATATTCAGAAACCCGATGAATTTTATCAGATACTTTCACCTAACTCCGAAGATCAGGGAGTCTGGATTTATCAGAATGCCTGGTTTCACCTCGGCGATTTGTCTGAAGTATGGAATGGGACGTACCAACTGAAAGATAAGAAGAACGGTGTTTACTTCTTTGTAATAGAAGGAAAAGTAACAGTTGCCGGACAGGAGTTGAACAGAAGAGACGGACTAGGCGTTAGTGAAGCAGAGTCAATAGAAATAACAACATCTGCAAAAACAAAACTGTTGGTGATGGAAGTACCAATGCAATAATCAAGTTAGAAATATTATAATAAAAAAATAGACATTATGAACACAATTAAAAAATTCTTAGCAACCGACCAACAATCATGGTCATTATTAGTAGCACGTTTGGCATTAGGCCTTGTTATATTACCTCACGGAATGCAAAAAGCCCTCGGAGCTTTCGGAGGATACGGCTTTTACGGCACACTCGGAGCCTTTCAATCCATGGGAATGCCCCTTCTCATTGGAGTTCTGGTAATTCTGGCAGAATTTGTAGGAAGCATAGGTATTCTTGCAGGAGCCGGAACCCGCTTTATGGCTTTCTCTGTAGGTTTAACCATGGCAGGAGCTGCCGTTCTTGGCGGACATATCAACAATGGTTTTTTCATGAACTGGTTCGGAGCGCAAAAGGGCGAAGGAATTGAATACTTTATTCTTGTTGTGGGTCTGGCTCTTGTTCTTCTCATTGGCGGAAGTGGACGCTATGCTGTTGATAATCTGATTTCAAAGAAGCTGAAAGCAGAATAGAGGATAGACAAAGGGACTAAAATAAGAAATAATGGGATTCCAAGAAACTAAGAAATGGTTTTTGAAGCAGGGCTGATAGCTAAATTAAATTTAGTCGTATTTCTTGAAGAAGAAACTTATGTAACCTAAAGAGTAGCTTTTATAGAAGAATTTCAAAGTATCATCATATTTTAATTGTTGATAAATAGTTTTCAATAGCTTCAAATGGTGCATCTTTAAGCAATACTTTTTTATCCTTGTCAAGGAGATATAAGGTAGGAATGGCTTTGAGATCGTATAATTCTTTCTTCAGTACAATAGTCCCTTTGTCATAAGCTCTGATCCAGCTGTCTGGAAGTTGTGAATAATTTTTTGACCAGATAGAAAGATCCTTGTCAGGGTAAAGAGAAAGTATTTCTAGTTTTTTGCTCCGTAACAGGTCGTTTAGAACCTGGCTGAAAGCCATTTGTTTCTTTACAATTTTACAATCTCCGCAATCCGGATTATTGAAATATATCAGCGTATAGGAACTATGTATACAATAAAGTCGTCCTTGTTTGCCTGTAGCCAATGTGTAACGAAAGTCAGCAGCCATTTTGCCAGGACGGTTTTTTATTGCTATTTTATAATGGTTTCGGGGCCGAATTTTGTGAGCTTCGTCTATTTTATTTGAGGCTAGTATATTTTTCAAGACAGCGATGTAGAGAGATTCATTTCTTAAAGGAGAGTTTGGATCGTATAAGTATTTTTCACTCATAGATATAAAGCAGTTATACATTAAGCTATCTGCTTCTGCCTGGATCATCATATGATTAATGCATTTTATGCTTACAGAATCTGGAACTTGTGATAATAATCCAAGGAAGTTGGTGAATAAATGGTGTAAAAACTTAGGCTGATTAATAAGAGCAGTATCCTGGAACTTAAAATTATTCCAGTAATTTTCTGATAGGAATTCTATGCGCTGCTCTTCATTTGTGAATATTGAGGGAATTTTCGGTAAAGTAAAAGAGGACTTTTGTGATACCTCAAGAGGTGATTTTGTATCTTCCTGACAGGGTTTCTTAACGCAACAGGTGAATAATAGGACAGATATAAATAACAAAATATATTTCATTCCAAAATCAGGTATAAATAGCCGTTTATAAATAATAATATTGCTGCTTGCTTTCTTCTGTATAAACAGAAGAAAGCTTTTAGCATTCAAAGATATTATTCTTATGACTAAAGTTTAATAATCTGAATATGCGATAGATCACTTAAAAAAACAGGACCAAAGTTACTGAAATATTTTATATAGTTGTTTTATTCTTTGAATAGTTGAGCTCATTCCGGATATTCAAACTGTTTTTAATAAGAATATCTTACTGATATAAGCAAGATTTACCTAACTTCAATTTCTGAATAATCGTTTCTGATATTTAATCGATGCAAATATGAAGAAATCTTTAGAGATATAATTCAATTAAAAAAATGCAACCATTAATTTGCTAATAATTGCTTTAATATATCGATGTTTTCATTAATAAGATATGAAAAAAGGTTACCTTATCTTACAGTATAATGGGAGATATGCATTAAGTCTCTTTTTTTATTCATGTTTAATAACAATAATTAACGCATATTTATTAATTGTTAATGAATTTAATACATATCTTTGTTGAATCAATTTGAATTTTAAAAAGCATTATTTGTATCTATTTGTTTTTATTCGCATTTGTTTTAGTGTGGATCGATTCTTTTTATGTCTTTTGAATAAAATATTGAAATTCCAAATCAATCCTGAATATTAAAAAATTAATTATGAAAAAAAAGTATTTTCTTTTAGCTGTGATTCCTTTCTTTATGGTTTCATGTGGTGATGATTCTGACAAAAAAGTAGACGACGGAACTGGAACTCCGGGGTGGACAACTTATGAAGTTTTGAATACAAAAACTGAGTTAGGGTTTTATATACTCGATAGAAATGTTGGGGCTACAGAAAAATATAACGGTGATTCAAAGAATCCTAATGCAGCATCAAAAGGTTATTATTACCAGTGGGGTAAGAATACTCCAGTGAAGGTTAATGCTGATGGAACAATAAGTAATTATGATAAAGAATGGAATGCTACGGGTGAGACTCTGAAAGACTGGTCAAAAGGTGAGAATACTCCTTGTCCTGCAGGATGGAGAATTCCAAATCAAGCTGAGATGAAGAAAATAACAGATGCGGCTTGGGCTGATTATGATGGAATGACAGACCAGACTGATGCTGAGTTCCAGGCAGCAAAAGCATTATATAAGAAACTACTTCTTGCAAGAACCGGATACGTTCGTATCGTTGGTACTGATGTTGCAACTCGTGCTACTGCCACCCCGGGAGTTTATCTTCCAACTGCCGCTTATCTTTGGGCAGGTGCTCTTAATGCTGATGTACCTTTATCTTCCCGTAGCTTTAAAAATGCATATACATTAAGTGATAATTCAGATATTATGCTAGGGAAAAAAGGTGGTGAGAATGAAGTAAATGTTGCTATGCCTATCAGATGTATTAAAGACTAAACGTAATTAGTTCTATTCTGAAAATAGAATAGTTACTAATCATACTATATACTAACCAGTCTTTGAATTTTTGTTCAAGGCTGGTTGGCTTTTTATATATATATATTAATGTTGTTATTTATTCTTTATCTCTATGTATAAGAACTTTGCTAAGAAATTCTTTTTCCTTTTTTTATGCATCATTGCAATGCTACCGCATATGCTTATGGCACAAAATAACTCTAAATCAAAAAGAATCGATTATAGAGGGTTTGTATTTGAACAAGGAAATAAGATGCCTATTCCGGGAGCAACTGTAAATCTCCCTCAGTATGGCATTTCTACAATTACAGATTCTGATGGAATGTTCTCTTTTAAACAAGTACCAGTAGGAGTAACAGATATAAGCATTCGTTTTGTTGGTATGCTGGTTGTTGAAAAGAAAGTGAATATAAGCGAGAAAAGTAGCTCTCCGCAAAAGTTCTATATGAGTGAAGAAAACTTTGCATTAGATGAAGTTGTTGTCACGGCAAAGAATAATAGGGTTGGAGCTGCTACTTCTTCATCTATTTCCCGCACTGCTATAGATCACCTTCAAGCCACAAGCCTGACAGATATAATGGAACTTCTTCCAGGACAGCTGGCATCTAATCCAACTCTGAATTCTCCGGGAAAAGCTTCTTTGCGACAGGTGCAAACAGATGCACTTAACAGTATGGGTACTTCTATTGTATTTAATGGGGCTCCGGTTTCTAATAACGCCAATTTACAGATTGGGAATACAGCAAAAGACGGTAGCCTGAATACCAGTTTTACTTCCACAGCCGGTTCTGGTACAGATATGCGGCAAATATCTGTAGATAATATTGAGTCGGTTGATGTTATCAGAGGAATTCCTTCTGTAGAATATGGTGATTTAACATCCGGCGTTATCATTATAAATCCTAAAGCAGGTGTCTATCCTATACAAGTAAGACTGAAAATTAACCCAACGTTGACTCAAACTTCTATAGGCAAGGGATTTAACTTAGGCAAGGAATATGGAAAGTTGAGTTTTGATTTTGATTATGCTAAATCTTTAGCAGACGAACGACGACCTTCTCAGGGTTTTCAACGTTTTACCGGAAATTTGCTGTATACTAAAGTTTTTAGAGAAAAACTGAACACAACTACAGGATTGGGATTTTATTCGGATCTGGATGCCCAAAAGCTCGATCCATCTGATACAAGATATCAGCGTGAACGTTCATCAAAGAACACTGGATTTAAATTCAACACCAATGTGGCATGGAACTGCAATTACAAATTATTAAAGGTTGTACGTTTGAATCTTTCTGCAAATTATGAAGTTCAGAAAGGATATAATCAGGAAATAAAAGGGAATTTCGGATACATGGTTACCTCAGCAATGAATGATGGAACTATTGCTTCAAATAGACAGGATGAAATATATGATGCATCAGGCCATCAAATTACTAATATAGGTAGCAATCCTGCAGCTACTAATATCCTTCCATATGAGTTCCTTACCAAAATGACAACTTATGGAAAACCACTAAACTTGTTTGCAAAGGTTACTTCGAACTTTTTTGCTGATTTCTGGAAGATAAAGAACCGTATTGTGGCAGGAGCCGAATGGAAAACAGATGTCAATTTCGGTAGAGGGAAAGTGTTTGACCCATTGATGCCTCCTTCAAGTGGCATTAGAATGAGGCCATATACAGATATTCCTGCATTAAATCAGCTCTCTTTCTATGTGGAGGATAATGCGGAAAGAGTAATTCTTGACAGATCGTTAAAAGTTCAGTTAGGTGCTCGTTTTGATATGATTCAGCCGGGGAAAGAAGAAGGAGGAACGGTTATTTCTCCACGTATTAATTTGTCTTATGAACTTGTTCCTAATATATTAAGCATACGAGGTGGCTTTGGTATCACAGCAAAAGCTCCTCCTTTAATGTACCTATATCCAGATAAAGCATATTATGATTTTATAAACTTTGATAATTCTGGTTTAACAGGATTAGCTGAACAGCAAAAACTAAGTATTGTAACCACAAAGGTTTATGATACTGCAAATAAGAATTTAAAGATCGCTAAAAACAGAAAAAGTGAAATAGGGTTTGAACTAAAGTTGGGACAAATGAATTTTTCTGTAACCGGATATAATGAGAAACTAAAGAATGGCTATTCTTTTGGCTCAGATTTTGATTCCTATCATCTTTTTGATCTTATAAAATATACAGGTGTAAATAGAACCGGTACATATCCAGAATTAACAGTTGATAAGACCACTAAAATAGTTTTGGGTTACAACAAACCTCTTAATGATAAAATTAATGAAAACAACGGTGTAGAGTTTGATTTTGACTTCGGACAAATTAAAGCGATTCGCACTTCCTTTATTTTAAATGGAGCATGGATGCAGAGCAAACTCTATTCTACTTCCAATTCTTTTTATGAAAAGAGTCCGGATGCCGATGGAACTTACAAAGATATTGGTGTTTATGGTAGTGGAGACGGAAGTTTATATGAGCGTTTTTCTACTAACCTGCGTATTGTTCATAATATACCAAGGATTGGCTTTGTTATTTCCTTATCAATGCAAACCATTTGGACAGATACACATAAATATTTAGGGCTGGAAAATAAATATCCTATTGGATATCTTTCTGCTTCCAATTTAAGTTATACTCCTATTGTGGCGGGCAGTTCAATTAGTCCGGATATTCAGAGACAGATACTTCTTAATCGAGAAATTACAGATTCTTATTCTCCGCTTTGTCTGTTTAATCTGAGGCTGACTAAAGAGATTAAGAAGTTTGGTGGTTTTGCATTCTTTGTAAACAACTTGTTTAATAGTAATCCTTTAGAAGAAAACAAACGCAATCCGGGAAATTATAAATCACGTAATCCGGAACAGTTTTTTGGAACTGAAATATGGTTTAAATTTTAATTTAAAAACAGAAACTCATGATAAAATATATGATTCGCTTTTATGCGTTGTTAATCATTATGAGCGTGTTTTCCTCGTGCCGGGAAGATAAGGCTTGTGATTCTGCTTATGTGGATGCAATTAACTTACATTTAAAATATTCTGTTTTTGGAGATAGTAAGCCCTTTTCTACTCCTTTATCAATGACTCTGACAAATACGACAGAGCAGATTACTTATCAGCGCGAAAGTGACCTTTGGGGAAAGTTCTCTTTGGAAGGTTTACTCCCGGGAGAATATACAATCAATGTTATAGGAAGTTTAACGGCTGCAGAGGCAACAGAGGCAACAGGTAAAAGTACCCTGAAAGGAGCTAACTTGATAGGCTTTATCTCTAATGTGAAACTAAAACTAGGTGAAACAGAATCATTAAACAATATTAGTCTGGTTATTCCTACTCAAAGCTCACTCATCTTTAAGGAATTATATTATTCAGGATCACGTACACCATCAAACGGCAGTTATAGGAATGATAATTTTTATACTATATATAATAATTCTGATTCTCCGGTTCTATTGAATGATATTTATATTGCAAATACGGAAAATTATGGAGGTATAGGTACAGCTGGGCCTCTTTGGCCTGGTGAAACTCAAGGAGAATATACACATGTATACGTACAGGCTGCATGGAAGATTATTGCTGGACAAGCACCTGTTTTTATTCAGCCCAGACAGGGTATCACGATTGCTACCATGGCTGCTCCTCATAATAAGAATGCACAATACAATCTTAATTCACCGGTGGATTTATCACAGGTTGACTATGAGGCGTATTCTACAGATCCATCAAATATGTATCCTGATTTTCCTGCTCCAAATATGAAAAGAGCTTTTTGGCCAAGCTATAAAGATTTATGGCAGATCAGTGTGTTTGGACAAGGAATGATGCTGATACAAGCTACAGAAAAGGAATTCTCAGAATTTGAGACCGTGACTCTTCCAGAGTCTTTTATGTCTCCGGGTGAAAGTGAAGAGTATTGGTTGTGTAAAAAAATACCGGTAGACTATGTAATTGATGCGGTTGATTTAATAAAAAACAATACAGCGACAATAACAAAACGCTTTCCTCCTTTATTGGATAGTGGCTTTGCAACAGTTGGAGGTACTTATTCCGGATTTAGCGTTATTCGTAAGGTGATCAGTATTAATAATGGAAAGACTACTTATCAGGATTCTAATAATTCGACTGAGGATTTTGAAATAAATAAAAAGCCTTTATCTAAATAATTGAGGAACAATATGCATACTAAATTTGTAATATATTCGGCAGGCTTCTTATTGACTGCTTTTTCTACTTTTCTTTCTGCACAGACAGAAAGAAGGGATTCGCTTGTACAAAATAGCCAGTCGCTTTTTAAAATGCAATATTTTAAGGAAGGAGAGCATTGGTTGTCAACAAACAATGCTGCCGGCTTATCTTCCGGAACGATGAATAATTATTCGGATGTAAACCTCTCGTATAAATTCTCAAAAGGAGATTTTAGACGGGCTCAGCAACCCAATTTGTCTAACAATTATCTCTTTTCGGCTGAAGGAGCTATTACAATGAATAAATATTATCTCATTGGTGGTTTTAATTTTAAGGAAGCCTTTGAAAGAGATATTCATTTTACTTCTATTCTCGATTCTTATAGAGGAACACCTTATATTATAGCTGATAGCACTGGTGGCAACTGGAAAAAGCAAACCTATGACATGTGGGTAAAGATTGCTTCACCAGTCTATTTTAATCTGATATCTTTTGGTATTGATGGAAAGCTTGCTGTAGGCCGGGGAGCAAAAAATATAGATCCACGTCCGCAGGCAAATTCAAATTCTATTCAGGTTTCTCCTTCTTTTACACTGACTCAGGGGAGACAATTATTGGGCATGGACTTTTCGTACAGACGATTTCGTGAGAATAGCAATATGATTCTTTATGATACAGGAAATCCTCAGAAAATCTATTTCCTGAAGGGAATGGGACAGTATACTTATGATGTGTTTAGCACTAATGAGCGTGAACGTCAATATAACGGAAATGGCTTTGGCGGAGGTGCTCAATATGTTTATAAGTCAGATAGATTCAGTCTCTTTCTGAATGGAGCTTATGAGAATTATGTAGAGGATGCTAATGATATAGAAAATAGTAAACCACGTGAACGCGGGCGTTTATATGAAACAAGTTGGAAAGGAAACTTGCATTTGGATATCTATAATAAAGAGCATTCGTTAAAACATACATTGTTTGCTGGTTATAATGACATAAATCGTTCGGGCAGAGAAATTATTCAGGTTTTCAACTCTTCATCAGAAGTTAATGCATGGATAACAGATTCAGAGGCACCTCGCCGATCTGTTGCATCTCAGAAAGAATGGAAGGCCGGATATAATCTGTTCTTGCTTGATATGACAGGAACATCCTATAAGTGGAAGTTTTCTTTAAATGGAACTCTATCTGATTATTCAGATGAGTATGCTGTAATGGATTCTTATCTTAAATTTAAAAGTAGCTTAGTTTCAGCTAGTGCTTTGAGAAATTTCTCTATTAAGAAATCACAATTATTGCAGGTTGAAATAGGCGGGAATTATCGATGCGTAGGGAGCAAGCAGATGCAGTACACTCCAAGGGAAACAGAAGATAAAGCAATAGAGAATGGACTTATAAATAAAGATGCAAATATATTAACACAGAATTATTATCAGCTGCAGGCTAATGTGTTGTATGGATATAATCTTAGAAATAATACTTGCCTGTATCTAAAAGCCTCATACATGTATTTGCAGACTGAAGATAAATTAAACAGGAATGTTATTTCTGCATCTATCGGATGTAACTTCTAAAAAAATAAATAATGAAACGACTAAATATAGTTCTATATCTAATAATCTTTTTATTTAGCCCATCAGGTTTGTTGGCACAACCTTTTGTTTATTCTCCAAAAGCAGTAGTTCCGGTTGATAATAAGACTATAAAGAAGACTTTACCTAATGGCTTTACCTATTACATACGTCAGAATAAAACTCCTGGAAAGAAAGTTGAACTAAGATTGGTTATTAATGCCGGTTCTATTCTTGAAACAGAAAAGCAGCAAGGGTTAGGGCACTTTCTGGAGCATATGTCTTTTAACGGAACGAAATCATTTCCTAATGCTGAAATGATAAAAACATTCGAGAGTCTTGGAGTTCGTTTTGGTAAGGAGCTAAATGCCTATACCTCTTTTGATGAAACAGTCTATTATTTGCCTATTCAATCAGATAAGGTAAGCTTAGGAATTACAGCATTGGAAGATTGGGCTATGAACCTTACTTTATCAGAAAAGGAAATTGATAGGGAAAGAGGCGTAGTACTTGAAGAACTAAGATTAGGAAAGACGGCTTCAACAAGAATCAGAGAACAGTATCTGCCAGTTCTTATGGAAGGTTCTCTTTATCCACTTCGCCTTCCTATTGGAAAAGAAGATGTAATTCAGAACTTTACTTATGATGAATTGCGAAGCTATTATAAAAAATGGCACCGTCCCGATTTGATAGCTATTATGGTTATTGGAGATATTGATCCTAAAGAAATAGAAAAAGAAATAATAGATAAATTTAGTGCCTATAAGATGCCGGAAAACTGGGAACCCCGCCCTTCAAATCCTGTGCCCGATCATAAAGAAACAAAGTATGTACTTGCCACTGATCCTGAAACGTCTGGTTGCTCTGTGGAAATTTCTTACAAGCACAGTCCAAAGAAAGTAATTACACAACAGGATTATATAGAGTCTGACATATATAATTCTTTGTACTCCTCAATGATAAATGACCGTTTAAATGAATTATTGGAAGAAGAGGAACCTCCTTTCTCTGAAGCTGAATCAGGCTATTCTAACTATTTCCGGGAAGTTGATACTTATTCCAGTTATGCGCGTTGTGCACCTTCCGACATTCTTAAAGCTTTTCATGCTTTGATAACAGAGAATGAGAGGGTGAGACGTTACGGATTTACAAAAGGTGAATTAGAAAGAGCTAAAAAGAAGATGATTTCCCGCTATGAAAGATGGTACAATGAACGGGAAAAAACAGCATCCGATCGTTATGCTGATGAATTTCAGGTTAATTATCTTACGGGTGAACCAATACCAGGAATTGAATATGAATATCAGTTAGTGCAACATGTATTGCCAGAAATAGGAGTGAAGGAATTAAATCATCTGGCTTCCTTGTATATGCCTGATAGAAATCGTACAATTGTTGTTACTGGTCCTCAGAGTAATTCTATTTCTTATCCGGATAAGAAGGCATTTATTACCCTACTGGATCGTGTGAAGAAAGAAAAGCTTCAGCCGTATGATGAAGGTAAGATTGTAACGCAGCTAATGTCATCTAAGCCTAAAGCAGGAACAATTATTAGTGAAAAAACTATTCCGGAAACAGGAATGGTAGAATGGAAATTGTCTAACGGAGCTACTGTTGTATTTAAAAAAACAGATTTTAAGAATGATCAGGTTTTATTCCGCGCAACTTCTAATGGTGGGTTTAGTATGTATCCGGCCGAAGATGATATGTCTGCTCTTTACGCTACAAAAATCCAGGATGCGAGTGGTGTAAACGGCATCAACAACACACAACTGAAAAGGTTGGTAGCTGGAAAGGATTTATCGTTAACTCAATCTTTGGTGCTATACAATGAATCAATGTCTGGTAAATATGGCTTAAAGGATTGTGAAACATTCTTTCAATTGCTGTATTTGTATCACACAGCTCCTTACTTTAATAAAACAGCATTTAACAGGTTAATTAAGCAAGAGAAAACTGAATATGCAAAGTTGCTTGATGATCCTAATAATTACTTCAATTATCAGGTTGTACAGCTCATGGATAAAGGGAATCAGCGTCGTAACAGATGGCCGGTAAAAGAGAATTTAGATCAGGTTGACTTTGATCGTGCCGTAGATATCTATAAATCCCGTTTTGGCAGTGCTTCAGAATTTACCTATGTGTTTGTAGGCAATATAGACTTTGAAACTATAAAGCCACTTATCCTTACTTATATAGGAGGCATTTCTGGGAGTAAAGAAAAACAGGGTTATGCAGAACAAAACTTCACATCCTTGTCCGGCCCGGCTTCCTATACTTTCTATAAAGGAACAGGTGATAAAGCGAATGTGGCCATACGTTTTGTGAAACCGGCAACATGGAATAAACAAAAAGCTTATGCCTATGATGCTTTTATTGAGATACTGAAAACAAGATTGTTTGAGAGTCTTCGCAGAGAGATGAGTGGCGTTTATGGAGTGAGAGTGTCGGGAGGCGTTAATCGTAACCATGAGCCGGAAGCTTCATTGTCTCTCTCTTTTGGAACAAATACTGCATCTTACAAACAACTTGCCGAAAGAGCTTTTTTTGAAACAAAGCGTCTCATAAATGAAGGACCTACGAATGAAGAACTGGAGCAGGTGAAAGAAAAAAAACGAGTATCACTTTCTACTGATATTAAAGAGAACTCAACGTGGCTTCTCAATATTTATTATGCTTATCGCTATGGCGATAAGGTGGAATCAGAGGAAGAACGTGTGCAAGCTATTAAACAGTTAACTTCTGAGAAAATAATGGAAGCAGCGAAAGAATATATTGATCAGGATAAAGCATTGGAGTTTATACTCCTTCCGGAAAAAAAATGATTTTTTCCATTCTAAACAAAGAATCAGAGTTTGGTTAAAATCTCCATATTTTATTCAGAATAGCACATGCTTATTTTTCCTGATCCTCTTTATTAATCAGATGTGGTTTGATATCAGATAAGGTGTTTTAGCAATTTATTCTGGGGGTAAACATGAACTCTTAATGACGAGAAGCAATGTTACGATAATCTGATTTCAAAGAAACTGAAAGCAGAATAGAGTATAGACAAAATGTAGATGAGCGGGGACATTGTTCTGCAGTATAAACTATTACAGGGGTTAAGCAACTCCTGTAATAGTTTTACCTCAAAGATCAGTGCTGTCATGCTTTAATACCGCAACAGATAATCTAAAAAGGAACAGAATACCCCACCGATACCAATAGATTACCAATATGGTTACTGCCATCTTCCGGATACTTTTGAATATTGGTTAATCCGTATGCTCCACGTAAGTCTAAAACTAATTCACCAAATCCAACTTTCTGTGTTAACCCTATACCACCTGTTAACCCAAGATTTATAGTGTGGATTTTATCCTTTATATCAGTATCTGCATCAAGTGAAACAGGGAAAGGCTGACCTGTTTGCGGGTTAACTGAAACGGCTTGAGTGCCTTCCGGGTCGGCATAAACAATACTTGAACCTCTTGTCTTTTGGTTGGCATTTAATAAAAAACCTATATATGGACCGAAATCCACATAGAAATAAGAAGACTTGCTCAATGGAAAGGAGTATTTCCCCATTACAGGCACTTCCAGGTAATTGAGAATGGATTGGTTCTTGAAGTTTGCATAGAAGTATGTTCCAGCCGGAACCTGAGGATTAAAGGATGGACCGTCAATGGCTTGCATCTTATTCCGTTGTCCGCCTTCACTGGAATAGAGCAGATCGGCGCGCCAGGCAAAATGTGGGCCGGTGCTCCATGAAACAGTTACACCGAAAGCACCTCCTTCACGCGATGACCAGTTTTCACTTAAAGGGTTACCACCTCCTCCGGTGAGTTTTGGCATATTGAGGCCAACAAAAGCCCCGATTTTAAGGTTTGATAGACTATTGTCCGACGATGACTGGGCCATTGCCATAATAATAGAGCACGATAGAGTAAACAATGTTACGATAATCTTTTTCATATATTATTCCGATTTAGGCAAATTTGCATTTTTTACTTATTAAATAATAACGCAGGTGTATTCAATTAGTTGATAAAAACAACGATTATTTTGCATGGATAAGATGTATGCCAGCAACAACTGGGTTATATTCAACGGCTTATAACAAATCGTGATGGAGTGATGGTAGATTCTCGTTTTTTGTGTACCGGATTACTAATTTACGATTTTAAATTCTTTGAGTTGGAATGTTATTATTTTCATGTACATTTGTTCCATTATTTGTTAATTAATCTTTGAACTATGTAGTGCTATGAAGAAAGTACATTTAATTATATTGCCTTTTATATTGTTTTTAACCAGCCTTTCCAGTTATGCACAACCGGACTTTTTTACCAAATACTATTTTAAAAACTTAAATATCAGAGATGGCCTGTCACAGAGTACAGTAAATGCTATTTTACAGGACAGCAAAGGATTTATGTGGTTTGGAACAAAAGATGGACTAAACCGGTATGATGGTTTGTCTTTCCGTGTTTTTAAATTTGATGCAAATACAAAAAAATCTATAGGGAATAATTTTATTACAGCACTTTATGAGGACCAGAAAGGAAATATATTTGTGGGCACTGATGCCGGATTATATATATATTCTCCCATAACAGACTCTTTTAAACGCTTTTTATTAAGAAGTGCTCAGGGAACATCTATTGAACATTCTGTCACTTCTATTATTAGTGATAAAAAAGGAGGTATCTGGATTTCTGTAGATTCTCAGGGGCTTTTTTACTATGAATCCACACGGGAAACTCTTATTAATTATTTTCCAGGCAAATCAAAAAAAATCATCTCTGCCAATATAACCCGTTTCTGGTTTGATGATAACGGTATTTGCTGGCTTTGTTTGTATGATGATAATTTATATTATACCAAAGATCATTTTAAAACACTGAAACCTTTTGTTGCTGCCGACGGGAGTCAGCCTTTTAAAGATGATATTATCAATAAGCTGGTTTCGGGCCCTTATCATTATTTGTATGTTGGTTCTTCGAAAGGTGGATTGAAGGAAATTGATTTAACAACAAACAAGGTCCGCACTCTTTTGCTGAAGGATGAATCCGGAGAAATTATTTATGCGAGGGAAATTGCCTTTTATTCCAAAGATGAACTTTGGGTGGGTTCTGAATCGGGCTTGTTTATTTATCATCTGAAAACAGGGAAATTTACACACCATACTTTTGTGAATGGCGATCCTTATTCTCTTTCTGACAATGCCATTTATTCTTTGTATAAAGATAGGGAAGGAGGTATGTGGATTGGTTCTTATTTTGGTGGCATCAATTATTATCCCAGGCAATACACTTATTTTGAGAAATTTTATTCTTCCGGAAATACAAACAGGGACTTTGGAAAAAGAGTCAGGGAATTTTGTGAAAGCAACGATGGCACTATATGGATAGGAACCGAGGATAAAGGATTGTTTAATTATAACCCGGCAACGGGAGCTATTAAGCCATTTACAAATCCGGCTATTTATCACAATGTTCATGGTCTTTGTCTGGATGGTGACTATTTATGGATCGGTACATTTGCCAAAGGGTTAAACCGGCTGAACTTAAAAACAAAGGAGATAAAGTCTTATCATAAAGGGGCTGGACTGAATGCGTTAAGTGCAAATGATATTTTTACGATTTGCCGTTCGGCTTCGGGTGTTCTTTGGATAGGAACTACTTATGGCTTGATGCGTTATAATAGGCAAACGGATGATTTTACCCGTATTCCTGAGTTAAACGGGAAATTTATTTATGATATAAAAGAAGATACACACGGTAATCTGTGGCTGGCTACTTATGCTAACGGGGCTTATCGGTATGATATAAACAAAAAGAAGTGGAAGAACTATCTGTATAATGAAAATGATAACAACAGCCTTCCGTATAATAAGGTAGTGAGTCTCTTTGAAGATAGCCAAAGACAAATATGGCTGACTACACAAGGTAGAGGATTCTGCAAATTTAATCCGGATTCGGAAACATTCACCAGATATGGTTCCAAAGATGGATTGCCTAATGATGTGATTTATCAGATTGTGGAGGATGAAAACGGGATGTTCTGGATTACTACAAATGCAGGATTGGTCAGATTTAATCCTCAGACAAGAAGTAGTAAAGTATTTACTGTGGCTAATGGACTGCTGGGTAACCAGTTTAATTTCCGTTCAGGTTTCAAAGCTAAAAATGGAACTATTTATCTGGGTAGTATAGACGGATTCATTTCTTTCAATCCGGAAACGTTCTCTGATAATAAATACATTCCTTATGTAGCTATTACCGAATTTTTACTTTTTAATAAACCTGTACCTGTTGGTGAAGAAGATTCTCCATTGAAAACAAGCATTACTTACTCTGATGCAATTGTGCTCGATGCTGATCAAAACTCTTTTTCTCTGCGGATAGCAGCTTTAAGTTATCAGGCTCCGCAAATGAACCGGCTGATGTATAAATTAGAAGGTTTTGATAAAGAGTGGCTTTCTGTTACCGGGAACTCTCTTATTACTTATTCAAACCTGGAGTATGGCGATTATGTGTTCAGAGTGAGAGCATCTAACAGCGATGGTGTCTGGAATAATAAAGAGACAACTTTGCATATTAAAATTCGCCCCCCGTTTTACCTTTCAGTGTGGGCTTATTGCTTCTACATATTGTTCATTTCTGCTTCTGTAGTATATATTGTGTCTTATTTTAGAAGGAGGAGTGAAAGAAAACATCAGCACCAGATGGAAAAATTTGAGCAGGAAAAGGAACATGAAATCTATAATGCCAAAATTGATTTCTTTACGAATGTAGCTCACGAAATCCGTACTCCGCTTACCTTGATTAAAGGTCCGCTGGAGAACATTATTCTGAGAAAGAATGTGGATACAGAGACAAAAGAGGACTTAAATATTATGAACCGGAATACAGAAAGGCTTTTAAATCTCACAAACCAGCTTCTTGATTTCCGGAAAACAGAAAGTCAGGGCTTTCGTCTTAGTTTTATAAAATGTAATATCTCTGATTTACTGAGAGAAACTTATCTTCGCTTTACACCTCTGACAAAGCAAAAAGGAATAGACTTTAAACTTAATGTTCCGGGAACTGATTTTTATGCTCATGTGGACAAAGAAGCATTTACTAAGATTCTTAGTAATCTGTTCAATAATGCAGTGAAATATTCAGAGTCGCATATTCATGCAACACTGGAAGTTGACTCTTATCAGCAAGAGGCTACCGTTTTTAGGGTGCGGGTGGTAAATGATGGTCAGATTATTCCGGCAAGTATGAGAGATGAGATTTTTAAACCATTTGTACGCTACGATGAGAACGGAGCAAATAAACAAACCACCGGTACAGGGATTGGATTGGCATTATCTCGTTCTTTAGCTGAATTGCATCAGGGAAGCTTGTGCATGGACAATGTGAACGATTGCAACAGTTTCTGTCTCACATTACCGGCTGTTCAGAACCGGATTATCAATCTGGACATGGAGACTGTAAACACTCAGAGTGAAAAAAATGGTTCTATGGTTAAATCTGCAATGGCAAGCGATAATAAGTCGGTGGTTCTGGTTGTGGAAGACAATCCGGATATGCTGTCGTTTGTTGTAAAACAACTTTCTTCTACTTATACGGTTTTTACTGCCACAAATGGGAAAGAAGCTTTGGAAGTTTTGGATAACAATTATGTTAATCTTGTGGTGAGTGATGTGATGATGCCTGTTATGGGAGGCTTTGAACTTTGCCGGATTATAAAATCTGACCTTAATTATAGCCATATACCGGTTGTTCTGCTAACTGCCAAAACAAATATGCAATCTAAAATTGAAGGACTGGAGCTGGGTGCAGATGCATATATAGACAAACCTTTTTCTGTAGAATATTTGCTGGCTAATATTGCCAATTTAATTCAGAATCGTGAAAAATTGCGCCAGGCATTTGCAAAATCGCCATTCCTGGATGCTAATACGATGGCACTGACTAAGGCTGACGAAGAGTTTCTGGAAAAACTAAATGACATTATTCAAACCAATTTGCATAATCCTGATTTTAGCA